>DAOMZC010000544.1:0-4934 GCA_035437965.1 Pseudomonadota bacterium | reverse complement strand
CGACGCCCCGGCGCGGCCGCCTTCCTGGGCCATCATCGTCGCCTTGTCCGAGATGCGATCCGCGGGCACGACCGGCCGGTCGATCGGGCTCAGGCCGCCGAGCGGCGCGTCGGTGTCGCGGTTGACCGAGAGGCGCTGCAGCGCCGCGGCATCGCGGATCACCTCGTTGGCGATCGTCGCGCGCGCCGACTCGGGCGGACCGCCGAGCGGCGGGCGCGTCCCCAGGCGCGGCGGCAGCGGCGGCCGCGAGGTCGGCAGCTCTTCCACCGGCGACTTGGCGGAGGCCGCCTCTTCGGCCGCGTCGTCGGCCTGGCCGGTGGGCATGTCCATCGAGGTCGCCTCGGCCCGCCCGGTGGGCGGGAACGGCCGGCTCTTGGACGGCGGCGGCGGCGGCGGCGGCGGACCCGGTCGGGCGCCGTCCCCATCGATGTCCGCGGTCGAGCTGGTCGACGGACCCGAGCCTTCCTCGATGGTCATGATGAAGTCGCCGACGTAGATCTTGTCCGAGCCCTTGACGACCAGCGGGCTTGTGATCTTGCGCCCGTTGACGAAGGTGCCGTTGGTGCTCTTCAAGTCAACGATGATGAACTTGGCGTCTTTGTAGACGATGCGAGAGTGGCGCTTGGATATGTTCCCGCGGGGAAGGACGATGTCATTGCCCGCGACTCGACCGATGGTAATCTCTGGGCGGTCAAAGTCGAGTCGCTTTGTCTCTCCGCCTTTTTCGCTAATCAAAATGGAGAACATATCTGACCATTCTCCTTGCCGCTTTTATGCTTGCCCTTGCGCAAGCGTCGCTGCAATTGGGGCATAACTTACGATGCTCGACGAGTCTTGGTCAAGCGCTTTCCTTGCGCTAGGTGCTCAAGAACACTCACGGTCAAGCCCCTTGGTTTGGCACGTTTTGGCGCGACCCCGATCCCGATTCCCACAGGGCGGCCGGTTTAGCTAAGCCTACCACTTTTCAACAATAACAAAATTTCCGCCCGGCTTGAATAGGTCAGCCAGCGGTTTCGCATGCTTCGCTTTTTTTGGGACCCAAAACACCCTTACTGTCCGTCGGCGCGGCCGGTCCAGGAGGCACCTTACCTATATATAACCGCCTTGTGCTTCCTTATGCTCCCTTATGCTCCCTTATGCTCCCTTAGACTCCGTGGGGGCGGCGCGGCTACTTCAAGCTGGGCGACCCCGAGCGGCTGTGATATTCCAATAAGACGATGAGGCTTACTCGCGCTATTTTTCCGACTGTCTTTCCGGCTGTCCTTCCGGCTGTCCTTCCGACTGTTCTTGCCGTGCTGGTTCAGCTTGGAGCGGCGCTCGTTCCGGCGAGCAGCGCCCAGGCCGCCGGTCCGCGCTACTTCATGAAGCTCGGCGAGGTGGAGTTTGCCACGGGCGCGGTGCGGGTGAACGTCCCTAAGGGGGACGGCGCCGCTGCCGCCGAGGGCGCGGCGAGCGCCGACGCCAGCAAGAGCGCGCTCGACGACAAGGCGGGGCCGATGGCGCGCGACTTTCTGCGCGCGGCGCTGGCCAAGCGGCCCGAGGTGACCCTCGAGCTCGGCGCCTCGCTCGACGATCCGGCGGCGGTCAAGGCCGAGGTGAAGCGCAAGAACCTGCGCGCCTACGAGCTGACCCTGCGCATCCTCAAGCAGGAGCGGTCGGTGAAGGCCCCCCCGGCGGGCAAGAAGTTCCAGCTGCTGGAGCAGAACATCCGCCTGTCGCTCGTCGGGGTGACCTTCCCCGAGAAGCTGCTGGCGCTTGGCGGCGACGGCGAGTCGACGGTGCAGATCGAGGTCGGCAACCCCATCAACGAGCGCCAGGAGGCCGAGGTGCTCACCGAGGCGCTCAAAGACGCGATCGAGCAGGCGGTCAAGCAGGGCATGGCCAAGCTGATCGCCGGACCGCCCAAGGCGCCCAAGTCGCCCCCGCGCAAGCCCAAGGCTAAATAATCGCCCGTCGCAGTAGCGGTTGCCGTGGTCGCGGGCGGCGTGGTCTACTCTAGCCGCATGAATCCTTCGTCACCGCGCTCTTTTGCCAGCCCCGGGCCCGAGCAGGCCCCCGCCGTCGCCTCCACCCTCGTGGAAGATCAGCTCGCCTATATCGCCGGCACCATCCGGAACATCCCCGATTTCCCCAAGCCGGGGATCCAGTTCAAGGACATTACGCCGCTGCTCGCCGATGCCCAGGGTCTGGGGACCACCCTGGACCTCTTGCAGGCGCGGGCGAGCCTGCTGCGCCCGAGCCGCATCGTCGGCATCGAGTCGCGCGGCTTTGTCTTCGGGGTGCCGCTGGCCGATCGCATGGGCCTGGGCTTCGCGCCGGTGCGCAAGCCCGGCAAGCTGCCGCACAAGGTGGCGCGCGGCGAGTACCTGCTGGAGTACGGCTCCGGCGTCCTGGAGCTGCACGAGGACGCGGTGGCCGGGCAGAAGGTCCTTATCGTCGACGATCTGCTGGCCACCGGCGGCACCGCGGCGTGCGCCGCCGAGCTGTGCCAGCGCCTCGGCGGGCAGGTGGTCGGCTACCTGTTCGTGATCGAGCTCGCCGCCCTGGGCGGCCGGGCGCGCCTGGGCGCCGAGCCGCGGGTCGTTCAGTCGCTGCTCACCTACTGAGTACGACGCCCTTCTAATATAGGCGTGGGCCGACCGGAGCTGCTTTTTTGTCCGCGCCAGCGGGCAAAAAAGTAGCGCAGGGAAGGGGGACCCGCGCCGGTGCATATTGTGCGTGCCGAGCCCCCTGGCGCTGGACCCTGCCCTGCCCGTAGGCCCCCGTAGGTGAGCCTAGGTGAGCCCCGGGGATGCGCCGCGGTCGGAGCGGCGGACGATTTTTGTGTATGATTCGAGCTCCATGTCGACTCATAACCCGCCCCCGCAAAGCCCGTCGCCGCCGGCCCCCGCCGCCGGCTCCCCCATCGCCGCTTCCCCCGATACCGCCGCGCTGGTCGCCCAGCTGCAGCGCGCCGAGCAGCGCGCCCGCGCCGGAGGAGCGCCCAAGTACCACGAGAAGAACACCGCCGAAGGGAAGCTCTTCTGCCGCGATCGCCTGCGCCTCCTGTTCGACCAGGACGGCGCCGACTTCGTCGAAGACGGCCTGCTCGCCAACCACCAGGCGCGCGACCTGCCGGCCGACGGCGTGGTCACCGGCATCGGCCGCGTGCACGGCCGCCCGGTGGCGGTGATGGCCAACGACAGCACGGTCAAGGCCGGCTCGTGGGGGGCGCGCACGGTCGAGAAGATCCTCCGCATCCAGGAGACCGCCGGCCGCCTGCGCATCCCGCTCATCTACCTTGTGGACAGCGCCGGGGCGCGCATCACCGATCAGCTGGACATGTTCCCCGGCCGCCGGCACGCCGGGCGCATCTTCAACAATCAGGTGCAGCTGTCGGGCTCGATCCCCCAGATCTGCCTGCTGTTCGGCCCATCGGCCGCCGGTGGCGCCTACATCCCGGCGTTCTGCGACGTGGTGTTCATGGTCGAGCACAACGCCAGCATGTACCTCGGCTCGCCGCGCATGGCCGAGATGGTGATCGGCGAGAAGACGACGCTGGAGGAGATGGGCGGGGCGCGCATGCACTGCGAGACCTCGGGCTGCGGCGATCTGCTCGCCAAGACCGAAGAGGAGTGCATCAAGAAGTGCCGCGACTACCTGAGCTACCTGCCCGCCTGCGCCGAGGCCGCGCCGCCCCCGCCGGCCCCCGCGGCGGCCCGCCAGCCGCGCCCCGACAGAAAGCGCATCGACGACATCCTGCCGCGGAACCACAACCAGTCTTTCGATGTCGTGCAGGTCATCGAGGCGCTCGTCGACGCCGGCAGCTTCTTCGAGATCAAGAAGCTGTTCGCCCGCGAGCTGGTGACGGGCCTTGGGCGCCTGGACGGCCGCACGATCGGCATCGTCGCCTCGCAGCCCAAGTGGAAGGGCGGGGTGCTGTTCGTCGACAGCGCCGACAAGGCGGCGCGGTTCATCTGGCTGTGCGATGCCTACAACATCCCGCTCCTGTTCCTCGCCGATGTGCCGGGGTTCATGATCGGCAAGGCGGTCGAGCGCCAGGGCATCATCCGCCACGGCGCCAAGATGATCTCGGCGGTGGCGGATGCGACGGTGCCCAAGCTGTGCGTGGTGCTGCGCAAGGCGTACGGGGCCGGGCTCTATGCGATGTGCGGGCCGGGCTTCGCCCCGGACGTGACGCTGGCGCTGCCGCAGTCGAGCATCGCCGTGATGGGGCCGGAGGCGGCGGTGAACGCCGTCTACTTCAACAAGATCCAGGAGCAGCCCGAGGCCGAGCGCCCGGCCTACATCGAGAGCCTGCGCGCCCAATACCGCGCCGACGTCGACCTCTACAAGCTGGCCGGCGACCTGCATATCGACGGCATCGTCTCGGGTGACGAGCTGCGCGCCGAGCTCGTGCGCCGCTTCGCCTTCGCCGAGAACAAGCGCCTGCCGACGTTCCCGCGCAAGCGCAGCGTCACCCCCGTCTAAAAAGGAGGGCCGTGGCCGCTGGCACCCGGCCCACGCCGGCCGTTGCGGCAAGGACCGGCCCTGACGCCCACGGGAAAGTAGGGTCCGGACCCTGGTCGACCCATGCAGCGCAGGGGTAGGGGAGGGTCCAGACCCTGGTCGACCCATGCGGCGCAGGGGTAGGGGAGGGTCCGGACCCTAGTTGACCCATGCGGCGCAGGGGTAGGGGAGGGTCCGGACCCTAGTTGACCCATGCGGCGCAGGGTGAAGATAGGGTCCAGACCCTAGTTGACCCATGCGACGCAGGGGTAGGGGAGGGTCCGGACCCTAGTTGACCCATGCGGCGCAGGGGTAGGGGAGGGTCCGGACCCTAGTTGACCCATGCGGCGCAGGGTGAAGATAGGGTCCAGACCCTAGTTGACCCATGCGACGCAGGGGTAGGGGAGGGTCCGGACCCTAGTTGACCCATGCGGCGCAGGGGTAGG
>DAOMZC010000543.1:0-4938 GCA_035437965.1 Pseudomonadota bacterium | reverse complement strand
CGCCGACATCCCCGAGCTCCTGTCGACCAACGCCGGCAAGGCCGGCCGCACCGCCGCCTACAGCGCCATCGTCGAGGTCATCCACCTGACGGCGCCGACCGATCTGCCCTGTCAGTCGATCAAGCGGTTCGACACCGCGCAGGGCCGGATCGGCCTCGACCTGACCGAGGGGCGGCACGAGTACCGGCTGCTGCAGATCATCGACCCCGGGATCGCGCTCTCGCCGCTGCCGGTGCAGCTCGGGTTTTACAACCAGCTCGTCGTGCCTTACCTCGACCTGGGGCCGGTGCCGCTGTCCAGCGACGGGACGACCTTTGTCACCATGCCGCTTTACAAGGCCACCGACAAGAACAAGAAGACCCAGGTCGTGGTGGCGGGCACGGCGCTGGAGCCGGCGCAGTCCGGCGGCGCGGCCTACTCACCCATCTGCCAGGACTACACCCTGACCATGCTCGACCAGCTGCCGCCGCCTGACGCGACCGACCCCGCCTACCTCGGGGCCAAGAAGACCGAGGCCCTGGCGAGCTGCCTGGTCTGCCGGACCCTCGATGCCGCCGGGCACCTCAGCTGTCCGTTCGCGCAGAGCCAGGTCGCGCCGTGAATTGCCGCGACGTGCAGCGCGGCCGCTCGGCGTTGCCGCCGGTGGCGCTCGGGCTGGGAGCATTGCTGGCGGTGCTGCTGGCGCTGCTGCCGCGGACGGCGCTCGGCGTCGGCGAGCAGAACGCCCGCCTGCGCGGCACCGTCCTTGAGGCGGGCACCAAGGTAGCGATGCCGGGGGCCAAGGTGCAGATCCAGAGCGACGCCCTCATCGGCGGCCCGCGGATCGCCCACACCGACGAAGAAGGCAACTTCGACTTCCTCAGCATCCCGCACGGCACCTACGTCATCACCGTCACCTACGAGGGGCTGCGCCCGGTCAAGCGCAAGGTCCGCCTGCAGCTCGGCGAGACCGAGACGGTGCAGATCTCCTTCGCCGCCGAGCTCGCCGAGGCCGAGACTACCACCATCATCGAAGAGCGCCGCCGCATCGACACCGACAAGGTCGGCACCGGCCGCGTGCTCACCGCCGAGCAGCAGAGCAAGATCCCGACCGCGCGCAGCTACCAGACGATCGTCCAGCAGCTGCCGGGCGTCGTCAACGGCGGCTCAAATCCCGTCATGGCCGGCGGCTCGCTGCGCCACAACCGCTACCTCGTCGACGGACTGGACATCACCGATCCGGTCACCAACACTTTCTCGGCAAACTTCAACTTCGACGCCATCGCCCAGATCGACACGCTGCTCTTGGCCGTCGATGCGCAGTACAACTCGCTCGGTGGCGTGGTGAACCTGGTGACCAAGCGCGGCTCGGACAAGTTCGCGCTCGACGCCAGCTTCTACTTCAACCATCAGGCGCTGTCGGCGGGCGGACGGGCCGGCAGCCAGATCTACGAGGGACGGCTGCTCGATCAGAGCGATCCGCGGCCGCCCAACGCCACCTACCAGGGCAACCTGAACATCAGCGGGCCGCTCATCAGGCAGAAGCTGTGGTTCTACCTGTCGACGGAGTTCCGCTACACGCTGAGCGCCGTGGTGCCGGGTCCGCCGCTGAACCTGCAGCACGTCGCGCGCGAGTTTATCGGCATCTACCCGCGCATCAAGCTCACCTGGTCGCCGGCCTCGCGGCACCGCGTCGAGCTGTCGGTGAACTCCGATCCGGCGTTCATCTCGAACCTGGTCCAGGCCAACGCCAACGGCGATGAGAACGAGTACAACCAGCGTCAGGGCGGGGCGTTCGGCATCCTCAACTGGGACTGGTTTGTCACCGACCGCGTGGTCTTCGGGCTGCAGACCGGCTTGACGTTCCAGAACCTGTACATCACGCCCGCAAACGGCGACTACGTAAACTCGCAGCACTTCGACCGCGCCAGCAGCATCACCTGGAATAACCCCGGCAACAGCCGCTTCCAGGACGACCAGCGCTGGCGGTTCCAGTTCGACCCGACGCTGACCTGGAACAAGAAGGGGTGGATCGGCTCGCATACGTTCAAGGCCGGCGTGCAGGCGCAGTACCTGCGCAACTACCGCATCGCCTCGACGCCGGGGAACTCGACGTATACCGACGACACGAACCAGATGGGCGACGGCGGACTGCTGGTGCGCGATCCGACCTCGACGGAGCGGCCGCTGCCGTGCGTGCCCGGGCAGCCCAATCCGCGCAGCGGCTCGCTGGCGACCCCGTGCTTCCAGACGACGCAGTACGACCCGCTGCTCGCCCAGGTGCGCACCGCCTGGGGGATCGGCGCGTTCCTCCAGGACACCTGGAAGCCGACCGGCTGGCTGACCCTGGTGCCCGGCCTGCGCATCGACTACGGCAACGTCCAGAATTCGCGCGGGGAGGTGGTCCAGAACCTGCTCGGCTTCGGGCCGCGCCTGGGCATCAACGTCGCGCTGACCCGCGACAACAAGACCCTGTTGCGCCTCGCCTACGGGCGCGCCAACGAGGTCGTCAGCCTCTTTACCGCCTTTAGCGCCGACGCCACCCCCAAGGCCCAGACCTGGCAGTGGAATCGCGCCAGCGGCCGCTACGATCGCTTCTCGACCTCGTCGGGCGGCGCCGATGGCTACGACCTGCGCGGCCGCTGCCCCGATGGCACCGTCACCTTCGAGTGCGGCAACGCCAAGCTGAGCCTGTCGCCGCCGCACTCGGACTACGTCACCGTGGGGCTGGACCGGGAGCTGTTCCCCAACGTGGTCGGCGGCCTCACCTACACCTACCGCCTGATCTCCAACCAGTGGGAGGACATCGAGCTCAACGCTTCGCGGACCCTGGACGGCGTGAGCTACGCGGCGTTCGGCGACAAGCGGGCCGGCAACGTCTATGCCTACCGGCCGGTCCAGGAGGCGTTCCGGCGCTACAACGGCCTGGACTTCGTCATCTCCGGTAACCCCAGCCCCAACTGGAGCGTGACAGTCGCCTACACGCTGTCGTGGCTGGAGGGGACGGTGGACGATCAGATAACCACCTTCCGCGACGACATCCCGCGCGACTTCCGGCTGTACGGGTTTTTGGCCGACGATCACCGCCACCAGGTAAAGGGGCTGGCCAGCTATACCTGGAAGGGGCTGACCGCCGGCGTCAACCTGACCTACCTGTCTGGAGCGCCGGCGACGCGGCTTTACCAGTCGAACATCCCGACTTCGTACTACACGGCCCGCTACGGCTGGCGCGGCGTCGACCCGAACAGCGATCCCAACGACATCCGCAAGTGGAGCGAGCTGCGCACCCCGGACATCCTGGACATCTCGCTGCGTGCCCAGTACGACTTCTTCGGCCAGATCAAGCAGCACCTGTCGCTCATCGCCGACCTGTTCAACGCCTTCGACCTGACCAACCCGGTGGGCGCCAACACGACCCTTTACCAGGCCGGCTTCGAGAACCGCAACATCGCCGCCACCTACGGCACCGTCCTCAACCGTCAGACCCCGGTCCGGCTGCAGCTGGCGATCCGGTTCCAGTACTGACGGCGCCGTCGCCGTGACCGCGAACATGTCGCGCCCACCGCCACGCAGCCACGGCACCGGCCAGTTCGCGCGCGGGGCGCTCGGCAGCTGCCCCGACTCGGTGGTCATCGAGGACGGGGCGCTCATCTTCCATCCCGAGAACGTCTTTTTCGCCGCGGACGTCTACGTCGGCCACTACGCCATCCTCAAGGGCTACTACAAAAATCAGCTGCGCATCGGGCGCGGCACGTGGATCGGGCAGGGGGCGTTCCTGCACGCGGCGGCCGGCATCGAGATCGGCGAGCAGGTCGGCATCGGACCCAAGGCGATGGTGCTGACCAGCGCGCACGAGCTGCCGAGCGCAGAAGCCGCGCCGGTAGCCAGCGCGGGGTCGCTGCCGAGCGCCGAGGCCGCGCTCGCAGCCAGGGCGGGGTCGTTGCCGAGCGCCGAGGCCGCGCCGGCAGCGGTACCGAGCCCCGTACCGATCCTGGAGCGGCCGCTGCGCTTTTTGCCCGTGCGCCTGCTCGCGGGCTGCGACATCGGGGTCGGGGCGATCATCCTGCCCGGGGTGACCGTCGGCGCCTATGCGCAGGTAGGCGCCGGGGCGGTAGTCACCGCCGATGTCCCACCGCGGGCGATCGTCGCCGGCAACCCGGCGCGGCTCATCCGCTACTACTAGCTCGCCGCTCGCCGGACGCGCTGCCGGCGGTCAGCTGGCGGCAAGCAGCCGCGCGACCAGCAGGGTCAGGAAGCCGAACAGCATGATCAGGAACGGCGCCGCCTGGTGGTGGTCCTGCTCGTCGTGGGCGTCGAGATCGTGGTGGTGGCCGGTGACCTCGGGGAGCAGGTGCCCGGTCACCAGGTGCAAGAGCGAGCCGGCGACGAAGGCCATCAGCAGCGAGACGCCGTGCTCGGAGAGCAGGGTCAGCAGCTTGGCCGCCGCCAGCATGCCGAGCGGCGTCGCGACCAGGTACAGCCCGAGCGCCGTGACCCGCACCCGCCGCGCCGCCCCGCCGCGCCGCAGCATCGACAAGAGCGCCGCCGACTCCGGCACCTTGTGGAGGATGAGGGCGAACGCCAGCGCGGTGCCCATGGCCGGCATCACCCCCGCCGCGTACAGGGCGACGCCGTCGAACACGCCGTGCAGCCACAGCGCGATCATGGCCGAGACCGCCAGCCCGGGCCGGGCCTTGCCGTTCTCCTCGGCGTGCGAGTGCTGGTGCCCGTGCTCGCGGTGACCGAGCAGGTAGCGCTCGATGCTGAGCAGCGACAGGAAGCCGAGCGACAGCGCGTAGCCGATGCTGACGTGATCGCCGGACCCGCGGCGCGGCGCGGCGATGCCGTGCTGGAACGCCAGCGCGTCCGGGATGAGGTACAGGAGGCACACCGCGAGCATCACCCCGGCCGAGAACGACTCGACCCAGCGGGCAGTCTTCTGCCGCTGCGTGAGGAGCT
>DAOMZC010000542.1:0-4965 GCA_035437965.1 Pseudomonadota bacterium | reverse complement strand
GCCAGCGCCGGGCGCCGCGTGTGAAAGTCGGTGACCCGCTGGTACCCGGCAGCGGCGCGCAGCACCGCCTCTTCCCCGAGCGGCGGCCCGAGGAGCTGCAGCCCGACCGGCAGCGGTCGCCCGGCCGCCCCCGCGGGCGCGCAGAAGCCGCACGGCACCGACAGCCCCGGCAGCCCGGCGAGGTTGGCGCTGATCGTAAAGACATCGGCCTCGTACATCGCCAGCGGCTCGGCCTGCCGCTCGCCCAGGGCGAACGCCGGCACCGGCGAGGTGGGCGTGGCCAGCACGTCGCAGCGCGCGAACGCCTGGCCGAGCTCGCTCCCGAGCAGCGTGCGCACCTGGCTCGCCCGCTTGTAGTAGGCGTCGTAGTAGCCGGCGCGGAGCACGAACGTGCCGAGCAGGATGCGGCGCTTCACCTCGGGCCCGAAGCCGGCGGCGCGGGTCTGCTTGTACATCTGGTCGAGCAGGCTGTGCCCGGGGGCCAGCGCGGCGGGCGCCGGGGTGACGCGCAGCCCATAGCGGACGCCGTCGTAGCGCGCCAGGTTGCTCGCCGCCTCGGCGTTGGCGATAAGGTGGTAGGCCGCGACGCAGTGCTTGGTGAGCGGCAGCGCGACCTCGACAAGCTCCGCCCCTTCGCGCTGCAGCACCGCGACCGCCTCGTGCACCCGCGCCGCGACCTCCGGCAGGACCCCGTGGCCAAAGTACTCGCGGGGCAGGCCGATGCGCAGGCCGCGCAGCGGACGATCGCAGGCCGCGAGGTAGTCCGGCTGCGGCTGCGCGAGGCTCGTCGCGTCGTGCGGATCGTGCCCGCCGATGACCTGCAGCGCCAGCGCCACATCGCGGACGCTGCGCCCGAGCGGCCCGACTTGATCGAGCGAGCTCGCAAACGCGATGACCCCATACCGCGACACCCGGCCATAGGTCGGCTTGCAGCCGGTCACCCCGCACAGCGCCGCCGGCTGCCGGATCGAGCCCCCCGTATCGGTACCGAGCGTCAGCGCGCACAGCTCCGCCGCCACCGCCGCCGCCGAGCCGCCCGAGCTGCCCCCCGGAACACGGCTCGTATCCCACGGGTTGCGGCACGGCCGCACCGCCGAGTTCTCGGTCGAGCTCCCCATCGCGAACTCGTCCTGATTCAGCTTGCCCAGGATCACCGCCCCCGCGGCGCGCAGCCGCGCCACCGCCGTGGCATCGTAGGGCGGGACGAAGCCTTCGAGGATCCGCGACGCCGCGGTGGTCAAAAGGCCGCGCGTGCACAGCATGTCTTTGATGCCGACGGGCACCCCGCACAGCTGCAGGTCCTGCCCGTGCCCCGCGCCGACCCGCGCATCCACCGCCGCCGCCTGCGCCAGCGCGCCCTCCGCGTCGAGCTTGAGGAAGCACCCGAGCCGCTCATCCAGCGCGGCCACCCGGCGCAGGTAGGCGTGCGTCACCTCGACCGCCGAGATCCGCCGCCGGCGCACGGCCTCGGCAAGCTCGGCCACCCCCGCGAGCTCGCGCGGCAACGACCCCGGGATGTCCGCGCCAACTGCCTCCACTTGCTCAGCCATCGCCGGTCGCGCCTCTAGCTCGCGCCTGGCTCGTCGGCGCCATCCACGGCGACGGGCACGACCGCTGCCCTGGCGAACACCGCCGCGGTGCCATCCACTGCGGCGGGAGCGACGATGGACCCCACTGCGGCCTCGGCGAACACCGCCGGCACGACGAAGAACGCGCCCTCGCTGGCCGGGGCGTTGCCCAGCGCCTCCGCCAGCGAGTCGTGCTGGCCCACCACGTCGGCGCGCAGCGGGCAGGTGAGCTCGATCGGGTGGGTCGTCGGTGGGACTCCGGTTACATCGACCTCGGCAAGCTGCGCCGCGTAGTCCAGGATCGCCGCCAGCTCACCGCGCAGCCGCTCGAGCTCGGCGTCACTGACAAGCAGCCGCGCCAGCTCCGCGGTGTCGCGGATTTGCTGCGCGGTCACTGTAGCCCGGCCTTCACCCATGGCCGCGCAGTCTACGCCCATCCGGCGGCACCAGGCAAAGTCTGCTAGCGCGCTGCCGAGGTCCCGGCGCGGCCCGCCGGCGTCCGTGCGGAGCGCGCCGCCGCCTCGTCGCTATCGCTCGGGAGCGAGGCACTGGCCCGCCGGCGTCCGTCGAGAGCGCGCCGCCCCTCGCCGGCTTTCTGGCTGCGCGCGGCGCTGTTCCACAAGATGACCGCGGACAGGATTACGAGCGGCGTCATGATGGGAGTGATGACGTGAGCGTACGACGGCCGCGCCGCCGAGAGCAGCGTGCACCCCACCGCGATCGGGAAGCACAGCCAGAACCGCGGCAGCACCGTCGCCGACAACAGGCCGATCATCGACGACATCGACACCAGATCGAACGTGAAGATCTGCGGCAGCGACAGCCCGAGCAGGATTCCGACGACGCGGATGCCGAGGATCTGCCCCGCGAACACCAGGCCCGAGACGATCATCGTGCGGTGAAAGGCGTTGCGCAGCAGCCGGTGGCGAAAGTGGAACGCCAGCAGCCCGAAGATCAGGAAGAACACAACCGCCATTCCCAGCGAGACCAGAAACGGGTTTGCCCCCCGCCACAAGATGAGCCGCGTCACCACCGGCGACAAGACCGCAAAGGCGACCAGGCCCGCGGTGACCCCGCGCCGCGCCCGCGGGGCCGCGGCCGGGTCGCGCGCTTCGTCAAAAGCGAGCGCCGCCAAGAGCTCCTGCATCGATGGGAAGCGCTTCTCGGGGAGGACCTCCAGCCCGCGCAAGAGCGCCTGGTGCACCGGCAGCGGCACCCGACTGCCCGCCGGCCGCGGCTGCAGCTTGCCGCGCACCACGTTGTGGCGCAGGGTGGGCAGGTTCTTGCCGGCAAACGGCAGCTCGCCGTAGAGGGCCTCGTAAAGCGCGACGCAGAAGCTGAACTGATCGCTGCGCCGGTCGGCCGCCTCGCCCAGGTGCTGCTCGGGGGACATGTACAGCGGCGTCCCCACCACCGTTCCCTCCTGGGTCAGCGCGAACCGGTTCGGGGTCATCGCCAGCTGCGAGCTCGGCGCCTCCACCGCCTCCGCCGCCGCGCCCGGGGTGCCGCCCGCGGTCTCGTCGCCGTGCAGGCGCGCCAGGCCGAAGTCCGCCACCTTGGGCGTCCCGTCACTGCCGACCAGGACGTTGTCGGGCTTGAAATCGCGGTGCGTCAGCCCCGCCTGGTGGGCGGCGAGCAGGCCGCGGCCGGCGGCCAGATACATGTGCATGAGCTCCTGCCAGGTGCGCTTCTGCGCCGCCTGCCACTTGGTCAGGGTCGTGCCGTTGACGAATTCCATGGCGATGAACATCTCGTTCTCGATCTCGCCGACTTCGTAGACGTGGACGACGTTGGGCGAGGAGACGCGGGCCAGGGCCTGGGCCTCGCGGATGATGCGCAGGCGCAGCTCGGTGTCGGCCTGGTGGGCGCTGTGCAGGAGCTTGACCGCGACCTTGCGATCCAGGTCCTCATCGTAGGCCGCGTAGACCACGCCCATGCCGCCTTTGCCGAGGGTGCGCAATAGGACGTAGCGGCCGATGCGGCTGGACAGGCCGCCGTGCATGATCGCGCCCGACTCGCTGATGTCCTCGCTGGGGGCCGCGCGGTCGGCGGCGGGCGGGGCGGCCGGCGGGGTCTGGCCAAGGGGCGGCGGGGCGCCGCTCGGGACCTGCACCGTGTCGGCCAGCAGGCTCGGGTCGAGCTCCCGGAACGAGCGGGGAGGCGGCTTGGACTTTTTGTCCATGGGCGATTATAACGCGTCGCGGCAGCCGCCCGCTTGACCAACTGGAGCGGCCTATCGCGGTGGCGGGCCAGGCGGAGAGCCGAGGATCGCGTCGAGCGCCTGGACGAGCCCGGTGGTGGACTCGACGTAGGTCCAGCTGGCCGCCCGCGCGCGCGCCCCGGCGGCCAGCTGCTGCCGGCGGGCGCGTCCGGTCTCGCCGCTGCACAGGGCCTGCAGGCAGCGGGTCAGCGCCGCGACGTCCCCGCGCGGAAACTGCAGGCCGGTCTGCTCGGCCAGCACCAGATCTTCGGCGCAGCCGACGCCGTCGGAGGCGATCACCGGCACGCCGGCGTGCAGCGCCTCGATGACGACGACCCCGAAGGTCTCGCGCGCCGACGGCAGGACCAGGGCGTCGGCGGCGGCGTACAGGTCGGGCAGCTCGGACTGGTTCTTGAAGCCGAGGAAGTGGACGTCGGGCACCGGGTGGGCGCGCGTCCACGCCTGCAGCTCGCCGCGCAGCGGGCCGTCGCCGACCACCACCAGCGCCGCCGGGGTGCCGCCTCGCCGCAGCGCCGCAAAGGCGGCAAGCAGGAGCTGCGGCTCCTTCACCGGCACGAGCTTGCCGCAGAAAAGGAGGATGGGCGGCGCAGCGTCGCCCGGCGCGCCCGCCGGCAGACCGAGTCGCGCCCGCAGGACCGCCTGCGCCGCCTGCCGCTGCTCCGGCGACCGCCGGAAGCGCTCACCATCGACGGCGTAGGGCGAGCTGAAGATCCGCGCGGGCGGCATCCCGTAGTGCACGAGCAGCCGCCGATTGCCGCTGGACACCGCCAGCGCCCCCGCGCACGCCCCGAGGTAGCGCCGCAAGATGGCGTCCTTGGCGAGCTGGCGCGGCGTGGCGTCCGGCGGCGCGCCGGGCAGGCGGGCCGACTCCGCCCGCATCAGCACCGGCAGACCGGCGTAGCTGACGACTTCCGCAATCTGCGCACCCATGGTGCCCGCCCCTACTACACCGACTTTATAGATATACATGGCGTCACCACATGTTTCGGATGGGGACCATCGTCGTCACTGCTGGTCACTCATGACCGATCGCTCATACACTCTTCCTTAGACCTGCTCCAGCACCATGGCCGCCCCCTGTCCGCCTCCCACGCACATGGTCACTGCACCGAGCGAGACGCCGCGCCGCTGCATTTCATAGAGCAGCGTGAGCACCAGGCGCGTCCCGGTCATTCC
>DAOMZC010000541.1:0-4966 GCA_035437965.1 Pseudomonadota bacterium | reverse complement strand
GACCCGATCATCGGCGTCATCACCCGCGGGCGCGGCGTCACCGTGCACGCCAGCGTCTGCGCCACCGCGATGGAGCAGGACGAGGAGCGCCGCATCGAGGTCCAGTGGGACGGCGAGCACAAGACCGCCCGCCCAGTCACCGTGCAGGTGGTGTGCGCCGACAAGCCGGGCCTCTTGGCGCTCATCTCGCAGACCTTCAACGAGCACAGCATCAACATCTCGCAGGCCAACTGCCGCTCGCTCGATGAGAAGCGCGCCGTCAACACGTTCAAGGTCAGCGTCGTCGACACCGATCAGCTGCAGAAGCTCATCCGCGCCCTGCAGAAGATCCAGGGCATGTTCGCCGTGCAGCGCATGTAGCCGGCGTCACGGACGCTGGGCCGTGACCTCGATCTCGACCAGCGCCCCGCGCGGCAGCCCGGCCGCCTGGATCGTCGAGCGGGCCGGCGGCTCGCTCGGGAAGTGGCGGCCGTAGACCTCGTTGACGGCGGCGAAGTCGCCCAGGTTGGCCAGGAAGATCGTGGTCTTGACGACGTGGCTGAAGTCGCAGCCGCCCGCCTTGAGCACCGCGGCCAGGTTGCGCATCACCTGCTCGGTCTGCGCGGCCACGTCGCCCTGCAGCAGCTGGCCGGTCTGCGGCAGCAGCGCGATCTGGCCCGAGCAAAACAGAAGGGTCGCGCCCGCCGGGATGGCGATCGCTTGCGAGTAGGGACCGATGGCGCCGGGCGCCTCGGGGGTGGCGATGACAGTCTTACCCATGGGGACCTCAGCAGGGAGCCGCTCGCGGGCGGCCCCGGTCAGTACTCGATCAGTAGCCGGACAGGAACATCCAGCGGTTGCCTTCGCGCTTGAGCTCCAGGCGCTTCTCGTTCTGGCGCCGCTCCCACTTCTCGCCCACCTCGGTCAGAAGCTGGAAGCTGATGTCGTAGCGGATGTCGACCGTGGCGCGCTCACCGTCGACGTGGAGCTCGCGGTAGCGGACGAGGAAGCGCAGCCAACGCAGCGCCGCCAGCCGCGACTCCAGCACGTGCTTGAGCCCCGGGAAGCCGTAGTCGTCGGAGCCCGCCGGCGTCCCCGAGTCCTCGTAGTAGTTCGGGTCGGCCATGCTGAGGAGCTTGGCGGCATCGCGCTGCTCCATCGCCACCCGGTACTCCTCACAGCGGGCGAGGATCTCGCGGTGCACCGGGGTGTCGGGGATCTTGGTCCCCGGGATGAGCCGCAGCGTCGCGCAGCCGCCGAGGCCCAGGCCTGCCCAGAGCAAAAGGGTCATAAGGCTCAGGTTGAGGAGCGCCGTCCGCCGGCTGGCCCGAGCGCGGTGGTGCGGAAGTTGTGCGAGTCGTTGCCACATCGAGAGTTCCTTTGCCCACGGGACAGCCCGTGGGCTCCGTGCAACTGCAAGCCAAGTGCCACAGGCGCAGCGACGGACGAGCCAGCGCGACTGCGAGGTGCTCGTGCCAACTTGGCACAAGCCCCCCGGGCCGCCTTGACAACTTGCCAAGCCGAGCCGGACCGGGAAGCCCTTACTGGAGGATCTTCAGCAGCTCGACATCGAAGACGAGCATGCCCGCCGGGGCCCCGGGCCGGGTCGGCTGATCGCCGTAGGCCATCTTGCCGGGGATCCAGAAGCGGGTCTTCTCACCCTCGACCATCAGCTGCACGCCCTCGGTCCAGCCGGGGATGACTTCGTTGAGCGGGAACACAATCGGCTCACCCCGCACCACCGAGCTGTCAAACAGCTTGCCGTCGGTGGTCCAGCCCGAGTAGTGGACCTGCACCTGGCTCGTGGCGGCCGGGTGCTTGGTCCCCGTGCCCTTCTGCAGGACCTTGTACGCCAGCCCCGAGGCGGTCTTCTTGGCGTCCTTGGGCGCCGCGGCGACGTCCGGCGGCGTCTTGGGCGCCTGCTGGATCGCCAGGAGCTCGACATCGAACACGAGCAGACCCGACGGGCCGCCGGGGCGCTTGGGAGTGTCGCCGTAGGCCATGTCGGCGGGGATCCAGAACCGGCGCTTCTCGCCGACGACCATCAGCTGCACGCCCTCGGTCCAGCCCTTGATGACGCGGTTGAGCGGGAACTTGGCCGGCTGGCCGCGCTTGACCGAGCTGTCGAACATCTTGCCGTTGGTCATCCACCCGGTGTAGTGGACCTCGACCGTGTCCTCGGCGGTAGGGTGGTCCTTGCCGGTGCCCTTCTTGAGCACCTTGGAGGCCAGCCCGGAGGCGGTCTTTTCGGCATCCGCGGGCGCGGCGGCGACATCAGAGGGGGCCGGGATGTCGCCCGGCGCCGGCGCCGCCGGATCGGCCGGAGCCGCCGAGGCCGTGGGCATGGTCATCGTGGGCCGCGCCGGCGCCGCGGGCGTGGCGGTGCCCCCCGAACCAGAAGCGCCGGACGAGGAAGCCGCGGGAGCTGACTTGTGCTCCGCGTTCTCAGAAGGACAGCCGGCAAGCCCGAAGACGCCTAGACCGAGGCCCAGGCAGGCCACCGCACCAAACAAGGAAGGACACGAGCCGAGTCGAAACATGTTCATGCGCGGCACTTTACTTTATCTCGCCCGGCCAATGCAATGCAGGCCGAGAAAGAGCGCGCCGCTTTAAGCTGACGATTCGCTCACGGCAGCTGGCGATTGTGATTGGGCGGTGATGGGTCGCGACTAGTTCGCCGACTCGCCGCGCAGGGACTCGGCCTGGTAGTGCGTGCGCAGGGCGTCGATGATCTCTTGGATGTCGCCGTCCATGACCTTGGGCAGGTTGTGCTTGGTGAGGCCGATGCGGTGATCGGTGATCCGATCCTGGGGGAAGTTGTAGGTGCGGATCTTCTCGGAGCGGTCGCCGCTCTTGACCTGGGCGCGGCGGGCGTCGCGCTCGGCGGTCTCCTGCTTCTCGCGCTCGATCTCAAGGAGCTTGGAGCGCAGGATGCGCATCGCGGTGGCGCGATTTTTGTGCTGCGACTTTTCCTGCTGGCAGCGCACGATGATGCCGGTCGGGATGTGCATGATCTGCACCGCCGAGTCGGTGGTGTTGACCGACTGCCCGCCCGGTCCGCCCGAGCGCATGACCTCGATGCGCAGATCTTTGTCCTCGATGCGGACGTCCACCTCTTCGGCCTCGGCGAGCACCGCCACCGTCGCCGCCGAGGTGTGGATGCGGCCCTGCGCCTCGGTCTCGGGCACCCGCTGCACGCGGTGCACGCCGGACTCGTACTTGAGCTCGGAGAAGACCTTTCCGCCGGCCGCCGCGGTGATGAGCGCGACCGCTTCCTTGATCCCGCCGGCCGAGGACTCCGACAGGTTCAGGATCTCGACCCGCCAGCGCTTGCGCTCGGCGTAGCGGCTGTACATGCGGAACAGATCGGCGGCGAACAGCGAGGCTTCCTCGCCGCCGGTGCCGGCCCGGATCTCAAGGACGATGTTCTTGTCGTCGTTGGGATCCTTGGGCAGAAGCAGGATCTTGAGCCGCTCCTCGATCTCGGTGCGCTGGGCGAGCAGCCGCTGCTCTTCCTCCCGCGCCATGGCGCGCATCTCGGCGTCCGACTCGCGCAGGAGCGGCGCGTTGTCTTCGAGCTCGCGCAGGACCTGCTTGAGCCGCCTGTAGGTCTCGACGAGGTCTTCGATCTCGGCGCGCTCCTTGGCCAGCTTCTGAAACGCGTTCTGCTTGGCCAGGACGTCGGGATCGGCGAGCTGGACCTCGAGCTCCTGGTAGCGAGCTTCGACCTCGGCAAGCTTATCGAAGAAGGACATGGGGGCGCGGGCCAGCGACTACGCGGGTGGGGGACGCGGGACTACGCTTTGGCAGGAGCGGGCTTCTTATCGGGCTTCTTGCCGTCGGCCTTGGCCGGCTCGCCGCCCTCGGCCTTCTTGTCTGCCTTGGCTGCCTCGGCTTTGGGCGCCTCGGGCTTGCCGCCTTCGGGCTTGGGCTTCTTCTCCGCCTTGGGCGCCTCGGGCCGGGCCGCGGCCTCGGGCTTGGCGGGGCGGGTCGCCTCGGCAGCCGGAGCGCCGGGCTTGAGCTGGTAGCGGCGCTGGAAGCGCTCGATCCGACCCGCGGTATCCATGAGCTTCTGCCGACCCGTGTAGAAGGGGTGGCACTTGGAGCAGATTTCAACCGTGAACGAGCCACGCGTCGAGGCGGTCTCGTGAACGGCACCGCAAGCGCAGGTGATGGTCGCAAGTTCGTAGTTGGGGTGGATGCCGGCTTTGGCCATGGGGCAGTGTTCCTCAGAAATACAAGGGGCGGCTAGGCCCGGTGAAAAACGAGATTGCTCTACTTATCGCCTCTTTTGCTTGAGCGCAAGCCCGATCAAGACCGGGCCCTGCGCCAAGTCCCTGAAAAGACCCGGCAAGTGCCGCCCCGGGCAGCCCTACTTCCCCGGGATTGCCGTCGCGGCGCGACCGCCCGAGGGCCTCTGCGGAGGCGGCCGGGCGGGGCCGCAGCCGCCCGAACTTCCGTCGGAATTTTTCGCGCCGCGCGCTACCGCTAGGCAGTAGTTCGCATGAAGTGGCCGGTCAGCTCCTCGATCAGGCCGACCAGGGGCTTGGGCTCCGCCGCCAGCTCCACCGTCCGCTCAAGCGCCTGGTCGAGCAGCGACTGCAGGCGCGTGCGCGTCGAGTGCTCGCCAGAGACGACCACCGCGTTGGGGCGGCCGAGATCGAGGTCGCGCCGCACCGGCTTGCCCGCCGCGGCCTCGCTGCCGCAGGTGTCGCACAGGTCGTCGGCCAGCTGGTACGCCAGGCCCAGGCACTGCCCGACCTCGCCCCACGCCGGGGCATCGGTGGCCCCGGCGGCGACCGCGCCGGCCTCGGCGGCCAGGCGGAACAGCGCCGCGGTCTTCATCGCGTGGTAGCGATCCAGGATGTCCGGGGCGAACCCGAGCGGCCCCGGCAGCCACTCGCCCGACCAGTCCGCTGCCGCCGAGCGCGCCGGCAGCGCCGCGGCGGCGTCGTTCTGCTCCAGGCTCTGCCCACCGATGATGCCG
>DAOMZC010000540.1:0-4974 GCA_035437965.1 Pseudomonadota bacterium | reverse complement strand
CTCGGCTCGCTTGGCGCCGCCGTCGCGGCCTTGCTTTACCAAAGAGCCGGTTACGCTGGCCTGGAGGCTCATGAAGAACCGTAAGATCATCTATCTGGCGCTCGCCGCGGCGGCGCTCGGCCCGGCGCTGCCGGAGCTCGCCCAGGCCGCCGCCTGCGGGGGCCGCGGGCTGGAGGTGCAGGTGCTCGGCTCCGGGGGTCCAGAGCTGCAGACCCGGCGCGCTTCGACGAGCTACCTCGTGCGACTCGCGGGCAAGCCGCGGCTGGTCGTCGATGCCGGCGGGGGCAGCGCGCTGCGCTTCGGCGAGTCGGGCGCCACCGTCAGCGACCTCGATGCGATCCTGTTCAGTCACCTGCACGTCGATCACACGGCCGATTTCGCCGCCCTGGTGAAGGCGTCGTACTTCGAGGCGCGCAAGCGTCCGCTGCCGGTGCTCGGCCCCGCGGGCGCCGGCGTATTCCCTTCGACCGACCGCTTCGTCCGCGCGCTCTTCGACGGCAAGAACGGTCTTTACCGCTACCTCGGCGACTTCCTGGATCCCACCGGCGGTCGCTACGAGCTCAAGCCGCAGGACGTAGCGCCGCCGCCCGACGGAGTCTTCCGCCTGGTGCTGAACCCGGAGCTCAGCGTCAGCGCGGTCACCGTCGTCCACGGCCCGGTGCCGGCCCTGGCCTGGCGCATCGAGGCCGGCGGCGCCAGCGTCGTGTTCACCGGCGATGGCAACGGCGATAACGGTGCCGTGCAGAAGCTGGCCAAGGGGGTCGGGCTCCTGGTCGCGCACGACGCGGTGGGCGAGGACGCGCAGGGACCGCCGCGGGCGCTGCACATGCCGCCCTCGCAAATCGGTCGCGTCGCCGCCGAGGCCGGGGCCGGCGCGCTGGTGCTGGGGCACCGGATGCGGCGGGAGCTCGGCCACGAGGCCGAGACGCGCCGCGCGATCGCGACCCGCTACTCCGGTCCGCTCAGCTTCGCCGACGATCTGGACTGCTTCCGCGTCGGCCCTACTCCCTGAGGACGCCGGCGACCCACCGACCGCGACCGCCCGGCGCGCGCCTACGGCCTGGCCAGCCAGTCGACGAGCGCCGCCCGCGCGAACCGCCAGACCGCGCCGAGCTTGCGGCCCGGCAGCCGCCCCGCTTCGGCCAGCTCGAGCACGACCGACTCCGGAATCTGCAGGAACTGGCCGGCCTGCTCTGCCGTGAGCACCTCGGGCAGCTCGTACGGGCGGAATGAGTAGGACCCCAGAGTGGTGCCACCGTCGCTCCCTGGGCCGGCGGGGCGCCGCGGCTGCGCCAGCTGGCCGAGCTCATCGAGCCCGTGAACGCTGTCCGGATCTACATATTTGGTGACTAGACCAGCAATCAGATCCTTCTTGTGGACCCCGAGCGTCTGCGCCGCCCGATCGAGCTTGTCGACGGCGTTGGTCGGTAAGCGGACATAAAGTGCGCCGTCCGGCGCTGGCTTGCGTGACATATTTTCAGAATATCCCGAAAATATTTCACGTCAAGGCGACCCGGCGGTTGCCACGGATTCCGGGGGCTTGGGTCGCAGCGCACGGCAGCGAGGCCCGCTATATCGGTCGGATTCGGTCGGATCAGGAGGCCGCCGGCGGCACGGCGCTGCCGAGGCTCTCCTGGCCCCGGCGGAGGTAGCGCCACAGCAGGTAGCAGCTGAGGTTTAGCAGCATCCCGACGACGAGCACGGCAGAGAAGGCCCACGGCGCGCCGTGGCGGGGCAGCCACATCTGGTACAGCGCGCCGCCGAAGTACGTCGAAGCGGCGCCGCTCAGGTTGCACAGCGCCATGAGCACCGCGAAGCAAGTGCCGGCGGCGGCAATCGGACAGGTCCGCGCCGCCAGATCGAGCTGCATCATGACCGCCGTCTGGTAAGTGAACCCGATGAACCACGTCACGATGATCACCGACTGCTCGCCGCTGATGAAGCAATAGGCGAGGTTGCTGATGACCCCCAAGATGATCGTTCCGTGCAAAAGGCTCCGCCACGAGAGGCGGAGACAGTAGAAGCCGTAGGCGGCGCTGGCGACCGTGGAGGCGATGCTCATGTAGGAGACCGTCTTGCCGTAGAAGATCTCGCCGAAGCCCTGCTGCTGGGTCAGGTGCAGGTACAGCAGCGACTGCGAATAAGGGTTGAACGTCCAGAGAAAAAGGAAGGCCGCCATGCCGAGCATGGCCGGGCTGCGGCACTCCGTGACGAACAGCCGCAGCGCCTCCGCGAAGTTCTGGCCGGGCGGCGCCGGCTGCTCCGGCACCCGCGCCAGCAGGACCACCAGCAGCGCGAAGAGGGTAAGAACGCCGCAGATAAGAAACGCCAGGCTGTGCCGCCCGTCGAGGCTAAGCCAGCCGCCGGCATATCCGGCGGCGCTCGAGGCGATAAACAGGCAGGTCCACTGGATCGACTGCAGCCGACCGGTGAGGCCCAGGGGCTGGCCGATCTCGACCATCAGCGCGTCGCCCGCCACATCCGACACCGCGACAGCGACCGTAAGCAGGACGAGGATCAACAGGAAGACCGCGCTGAGCTGACTGCGCGGCGGCAGGAAGTACAGACCGAGCATCCCCACCGCGCAGACAGAGAGCGTAAGCAGCAGATAGGAACGCCGGCGCGAGCCCCACAGCGGCCGCAGGTCGACGAGCGGCCCATAAAGAAACTTCAGCGACCAGGGCATCGACGCCCAGGCGATAAAGGCCGTGCTCTCCGACGGCGAGCGCCCCCACTGCTTGAGCAGCGAGCGCACCGGCTGCGCGCCCAGGCCATCCACCGGCTCGATCAGCCCTTGCAGGAAGTAGAGCACCGCACATACAAGGCTGAGCGCCCAGATCAGGCGGCGCGACTTGCGTCCTGCATCCCCAGCGTGCGCCGCGCCCGCGGGCGGCGGGTCTAGAGGCTGGCAGACCTGGGGCGTCTCTTGCACCGACCGAGCTTAACAGATTGCTCCGCGGCGAGAAACCAAACTGGCGCCGCGGCGCCCCCGTGTCCGGCCGGCGGCAGTGCTCCCGCGGCGCCGCCGGGCCGGCCGTCGGCTACTGACAGGGGAACATCGCACACGAGCGGCACTCGGCTTCCGTCGAGCGCATCCGCTCGTACAGCACGCCGATGTCCTGCTCTGGCTCGCCGAGCTTGATGATGCCGTGGCAGCAGCTGTAGACCCCGTAGGTGTTCAGGCTCAGGTAGTTGTCGACCTGGCCGACGGAGTCGGCGCTGGAGGCATCGTCGATGGCGAAGCGGTTGTCGTAGCGCTCCGCGAGGATCTGGCGCGCCTCTGCTTCCTGCAGCAGCGTGCTGTCGTTAATATCATGCTGGACGATGGCGAGCGCCTTGGCGCGCAGCGGCCGGAGCAGGCGGTTCGGATAGGCGATGCTCAGAAGGAGCTGAACCTGCGGGCCGACGCGCTCGCGCAGCTCGGCGTAGAACTCATCGAGCTCCATGATGTTGTCGCGCGTCAGCAGCGTCCGCACCGCCAGCGAGCGGCACCCACCGTCGACCGCGGCGCGGCAGAACTCGATCGTGCGGTCGTAGGTCTTTTGCCCGCGCATCCGCTCGTGCGCCTCCTTCCGTCCTTCGATCGAGACGCGGAAGTTGAGCCGCGACAGCGATGAGAACTCGCGCAGGCGCCGCCGCATGGTGCCGTTGGTCTGAATGATCTGCTCCATCGAGTCGCCGAACTCGTCGAGCAGCGTGTTGACGATTCCTGGGAACCCGGGGTGAAGGAAGACCTCGCCGGTGCCGCACCAGTACAGGCTGATCGGTGAAGGCGTGCTCGCGACGAAGCGGCGCACAAAGCCGAGGATCTGCTCGCTCTCCAGCACCCGCCGCGCTGGTCCGTTTATCACGTTCGTGTAGCACATCGTACAGTGTAGGTTGCACACCGAGGTCGGCTCGATGTAGAGGAATTGGGGCAGGATACGGACCTCTTTGGCTTGGTTCCTCATATATTCCCTAGTAGACAGAAGTTAGATTATTGCAGACAACCAGCGCGAAAGGAAGCTGTCGCAGCGCGGGCGTTCTCGCGGCGCGCCGCTGGACAAGGGAATCATTCCGCAAGCGTTCCGGGGACCGCGAAAAGGACTGTTCTGCGGCGGGAAAAAGGAACGCCGTGACCTTATCCCAGTTAATCACCAGACAATGGCTGCGAGCGGCCCGACCGCGTCGCGGCACCCGGTGCGCAGCGCGGTGGGCCGGTCGAGCGGTAACCCCGCGATCGGCCTGGGGGTTTTCCAAGTCGGTTCCGCTTTTTCCCGCCAGGTCCTATCTTTAACTATGCTGGTCCCCTACCGAAGGGAAACTTCATGCTCCGATCACGCGCTCTTGTCGCCAGCGGCCTGACCGCCGCCCTCTTGTGGAGCGGCATCGCCGCGGCCAAGCTCAACATCAGCCTGGGCAGCCTGTCCGCCGATGGGCAGGAGGTGCGCAACCTGTCCTGCGAGCTTGACAGCGGCGGCCTGTTCGCCGGCCTCGCGGTGGTCAGCGCGCTGGCCAAGCAGAAGCGCGCCCTGGATGCCTGCGCGCCCGAGGGGGCGGCGTTCTCGGTCCAGTTCACGTTTGCCGGCGGCGGCGCCAAGGAGGCCAAGGTGCTGGCGAGCAGCGTCAAGGGCAAGGACGCCTGCGTCTCGCGCGCGCTCGGTCGCCTGCGCACGGAGCTCGTCGGCACGTGCGGGGCCATCGTGCTCGTCGGCAACGCCGCCGCCGCCCGCAAGGCCGCCGACGGCATGGCGCCGCCCGAGTCCAAGGAAGTCAAGCCGGCAGAGTGAGGTCCTAGCGAGCTCCCGGTCGCGCGCCGCCCGGTGGAGCCCCGACCGCGCGGTCCCGCGCGCCCTGACGCAGCGCGCCGGCCGCCGCGACCTCGCTTGCATACACGGTCTCCAGCATCGAGTTCCTGGCCAGCGCCTTCATGAAGAGCTGGTCGGCCTGGTTGAGGGCGGCGGTGCGCTCGGCAGCAGTGCGGGCAAACTTCCC
>DAOMZC010000539.1:0-4975 GCA_035437965.1 Pseudomonadota bacterium | reverse complement strand
GACGGTCGGCGGCGGTGCTGCCCAGCCGGCCGCTGGTCCCGAGCCCGGTCGTGATGGCCGCGGATGCCGCCGCGCCTGACCTTGCCGGCGGCGGCGGCGATGATGACGGCGACGGCGACGGCGACGCGGAGCTGGAAGACCAGGACCAGGAGTCCGGCGCGGGCGCGGGGGAAAGAGACGCCTGGGCGCTGCCCGATCTGCTGGTCATCGACGGCGGCAAGGGACAGCTGGCGACCGCGCTGGCGGCGCTCAAGGACGTGGGCGTGAACTGGGCGGCCGAGCTTGACGTGATCGGCCTGGCCAAAGAGCGCGAGACCGGCGAGACCACCGCCGGCGGCAAGCAGGAGAAGGTGCCGGACCGGGTGTTCCTGCCGCGCACCAAGGACCCCATCAAGCTGCGCCCCAACACCGCCGAGATGTTCGTGCTCTCGCGCATCCGCGACGAGGCGCACCGCTTCGCGGTCAGCTTCCACCAGAAGCTGCGCGAGAAGCGGACCATCCGCTCGCAGCTGGCCGACATCCCGGGCGTCGGGCCCAAGCGCCAGGTCGCGCTGCTCAAGTCGCTGGGCAGCGTCCGCCGGGTGCGCACCGCGACGGTCGAGGAGCTCGCCGCGGTGCCCGGCATGACCCTGCGCGCCGCCCAGGCGGTCGTCGCCTTCTACAAGAGCGGCGCCGCCCCCGACCTGAGCCCGGAGCCCGCCGAGCGCCCGAGCGCGCCCGCCGCGCCCGCCGCGCTCCCCACCGCACCGTCGCGACGACGCGCCGGAAGGACCCCGGCCGCCGCCGCCGACCCCAAGCCTGCGGCGACCGGCGCGGAGCCCGGCCCGCTGTCTCCGCTCGCCGACGACATTGCCGAGGACGCCGCGGGACAAGAGCTCATGGCGCTGGCCGGAGCCGCCGACGAAACCGCCCTGGCTGCCGGCTCACCGCGGACCGCCGACTCGAGCGCCGCGGGGGACGATGCAGGCGAGCTTGCCGCCGACGATTCGCTCGCCGGCGCGCCCGCCGCGGTGTCCGAAGAATCGGTGGGTGAGCTCCCCGATGAATCCGCGGGCGAGCCGGCCGAGCTGGAGGACCTGGCGGCCCAGATCGCCGCGCTCTCGCAAGCGGCCGCCGCCACGGCCCCAGACGCCGACGCACCCGCCGACGAAGCTTAGTACGACCTGAAGGGGGTTGGTCCGTTTGCCGGGTTTCTCGTCGCTATGGCTTTAGAGGTCGCGCGGCTGCAGCTAGAAGCTGAGCGAGAGGACGGCGCCGCCGCCGGTGGGGGTGACGACCGGGGCCACGCCGTCGAGTTGCAGGCGGGGGGCTGGGGGCGGGGGCGGGGTGATCTCGACGGGGTCGCCGGGGGCCGCGGGCTTGTCGGGGTGGCGCTTGGGCTCGGGGCGCCGGATGACGGCGGAGATGATCGTCGAGGTGACGCCCAGGGCGACCAGGCTGGCGGTGGTGATCCACAGGCCGGTGGTGGCGCGGGCGAGGCTGTTGCCGCTCTGGCACTCGCTGAGGTAGCCCTGGTAGGCCGCGCTCGCGCCCAGGCCCGTCTGCGGGGCGCAGCTGGACAGCTGGGCCGAGCTGGTGAAAAAGTCGCGGTAGTTGCCCACCGTGCCGACGCTGGTCAGGTCGCGCTGGAGCTGATCGAGGTAGGCGTTGGCGCGGTCCTCGGCGCCGACGTAGCTGCGCCAGGTGCCGAGCGCCGCCAGCGTCGAAACCGCGGCGAGCCCGTAGAACACGTAGCCGGTGTAGCGGAAGCCGCGGCTCCAGTTGGTCGGCTGCCGGTCGGTGGTCTCGGGCTTGGCGGCGAGGGCGACGCGGCGCGGCGGCAGCTGGGCGGTCAGCTCGTGAATCAGGCCGCCGCGGATGGTCACCGGGCGCACCATCGAGATGTGGCCGGGCAGCTCGAGCTTCACCACGTGGTCGCCGACCTCCAGCTCGTTGAGGCTGAGGGGGGTGACGCCCACCGCGACGCCGTCGAGCTGGACGGTGGCGCTCGGCGGCTCGCTGGTGATGTGCAGGCTGCCGCGCAGGCCGTCGATGAGGAGCTCGCGCAGCCACTTCTCGACCAGGCCATCGAGCTCGGGGTTGCCCGCCGTGAGCAGGGTCAGGGGGACCGTCTCGGTGATGAACTTCTCGACGGTGGCATCGGCGACGTTGAGCTGCTTCAGGGTCACCGTGTACACGCCGGTGCCCTGCTGCTTGCGCAGGCTGCCGTAGATCAGGCGGCCTACCGACAGGCTCTTGCCGACCTTGGCCATGCAGTCGGGCTTCTCGTCGGTGCAGCCGAAGACGAGCTTGACCTCGACGGGGTCCTGCTGGCTCATCTCGATGCGCACGGTGGAGAACTTGGGGATGGCGCGGCGCAGCGCGTCGGTGATCGCCGGCCCGGTCTCGGCCGGGGCGTTGGCACCGTCTATGCCAAGCAGGCCCACGGTGATCGTCCCGGTGCTGGCGTGCGCCGGGGGCGCGGCAAGGGGCACCCCAAGAGCCACCAACGTCGAGGCCAAGGCCAGCAAGTGCGCGTGCAGGCTGCGGGAAAGCCGGGGGGTATGCATCAGGGCCGAACCTTTTTTCATGGCTATTGCAGCCGAATTATATCCTGCCCTTTATCACTATGGCGGGAGTATTCCAGTGCTTTGCTAAAGGTTACGGCGCTAATTACGCTTTCAGGGGGCGCTTTCCGGCACATCGGCCCGGCGGATCGGGAGGGTATTTTTCGGTGATGAGGACGATTCGGCGATGAGGACGATACGGGGGAAGATCCTCCTTGGGTTTGCTCTGGTTTTGCTGTCGTTTGGGGGGGCGACGCTTTATGGGGCGTGGGCGGTGCATACACTTGGGCAGCAGCTGCGGCTTGTCGCCCTTGGGTACTCGAACCTGCGGCTTGAGCTGCAGGACCAGCAGACGATCCAGGCCAACCTCCAGAAGCGCCTCGCGGCGCCGGCGCAGGGGCCGCACGACGCCGAGGCGGTGACCGCCGACCGCAAGCTGCGGCGGCTGCGGCTCCTTCTGGCCCAGCAGCACCTGGGCGAGCTGCGCCGCAACCTGCCGCCGAGCGACGCGCTGTTCCTGTCGCAGGTCGCGGCCCGCCTGCAAGAGCTCGCCCAGCTCTACGCCGAGATCGACGCGCTGCCCCCGGGCAGCACCGGCGACGAGGCGCGCCGGCGCGAGGAGCAGGCGGCGCAGCTCCTCGTCCAGCTGTCGAGCCGGCTGACCAACAAGGTCATCGAGGTGGTGTTCGCCGGCGAGCGCTACGAGGCGCGCGCGGTGGCGATGACGGCGGTGCTGGCGCTGTCGGCCACCGCCTGCGGCATCCTCGTTCTGTGGCTGGTGCAGGCGACGCTGCGGCCGCTGCGCCAGCTGTGCGACAGCGCCCGCGAGGTCGCGCGCGGCAACTACCGCGAGCGCGTCGCCGCCGGCTCTCCCGACGAGGTCGGGGCGCTCGGCCGCGAGTTCAACGCGATGGCGGCGGCGCTCGCCGAGCGCGAGCAGCGCCTGCGCCGCTCCGAGCAGCTGGCCACCGTGGGCAAGATGGCGGCGCAGATCACCCACGAGGTGAGAAACCCCCTCACCTCGATCGGCCTCAATGCCGAGCTCCTCGCCGAGGAGTTCACCGACAAGGATCGCGAGGCGCAGAAGCTCGCCAAGGCGATCGTGCGCGAGGTCGATCGCCTGACCGACATCACCGAGCAGTACCTGCGCTTCGCCCGCCTGCCCGAGCCGCGCTTCGAGCCGACCTCGGTGACTGAGCTCTTGCGCAGCCTGCTCCTGTTTCTCGACGGAGAGCTGCGGGCGCGCGGGGTGACCGTGGTGGCCCAGCTCGCAGAGGGGCTGCCGCAGGTGCCGCTCGACGACAACCAGGTCCGCCAGGCGGCGCTGAACCTGGTGCGCAACGCCGCCGAGGCGATGACCGACTGCCCCCCGGGCGAGCGGGTGCTGACGGTGCGCAGCCGGCTGCAGGGGGCCCCGGCCGGGGGTCCGCCCGGTTCCGCGGTGGTGCCCGCTGTAGCAATCGACATCATCGACCGCGGCCCCGGCATCGCGCCCGCGCACCTGCGGCAAATCTTCGAGCCGTTCTTCACCACCAAGAAGGGCGGGACCGGGCTGGGTCTGGCGCTGGCGCTCGAGGTGGTCGCCCGTCACGGCGGCCAGCTGTCGGTGCACAGCCCCGAGCCAGCCGCCCCCGAGCTGCCGCCGGGCGGGACGGCCGGGACGCGGTTCACCATCGTCTTCCCCTGCGGATCGGCGGTCGGCGCGCCGTCCGGCCCGCCCGAGCCGCCGGTCGCCGCCCGCGAGCTCGACGCCGGGACGCCGGCACCGCTGGCCTAGGACTGGCCTAGGACGGCGGCCGGGCGTTACATCGACTCACCATCGTCCTCCCCTGCGGACCGGTGCAGGCGCGCCGCCCGAGCCGCCGGCCCGCGCCCGCGAGCTCGACGCCGGGACCACGGTGTCTCTTGCCTAGGACGGCGGCCGGGCGTTACATCGAGTGGGCATGCACACCCTGGTCCTGCGTGATATCGGCGAGCTGCTCACCCTGAACGGTCCGGACGCGCTGCTCGCGGCGCGCGACACCGATGCCAAGACCGCCGCCGTCGCCGCGGAGGCCGCCCTCGGGGTGGTGCGCGAGGCGACGGTGGTGCTGGTGGCGGGGCGGGTGCACTATGCCGGGCCGGCAGCCGACGCGCCGCCGGTGCGCGAGCTCCCCGGGGAGGTCCGGGTGTGCAGCGCCGGGGGGCGCCTGGTCTCGCCGGGCCTCGTCGATGCCCACACCCACCTCCTGTTCGCGGGGGAGCGCAGCCGCGAGTTCGACCTGCGCAACCTCGGGGCGGGGTACGCGGAGCTGCAGCAGGCCGGCGGCGGCATCCTGTCGACGGTGCGGGCCACGGCGGCGGCCAGCGACGAGACCTTGGGCGCGCTCCTGCAGGGGCGGCTGCGCCGGGCGCTCGCCCAGGGCACGACGCTGTGCGAGGTCAAGACC
>DAOMZC010000538.1:0-4977 GCA_035437965.1 Pseudomonadota bacterium | reverse complement strand
GGCAAGGCCGGCTCTCCTGTTGCTCCGGCGGCCACTCCGGGCACTCCGGCGGCGACTCCGGGCACTCCCGCGGCGACTCCGGGCACTCCGGCGGCTACTCCGGGTACTCCCGCGGCGACTCCAGGCGCTGTCGCGGCGACTCCGGGCACTCCGGCGGCGACTCCGGGTACTCCGGCGGCGACTCCGGGCGCTCCGGCGGCGACTCCGGGTACTCCCGCGGCTACTCCGGCGGCGGCGGGCCCCGCTTCGGCGACGATTGAAGGGACCGAGGTCAAGCTCAGCCAGCCCCTGCGCTACACCGCCGGGGAAATCAAGCTGGCCGAGCCGTCTGCGGCCGTGCTGCAGGCGCTGGCCAAGGCAGTACTTGCGGACCCCACGATCACCGAGCTGATTCTCAAGGTCGGTGCAAGCGGTGACAAGAAAGCGGCCAAGCACCTTGCGACCGAGCGCGCTGCCGAGCTGAAAAAAGAGCTGCAGGCCGCGGGCATTCCGCACAAGAACCTCAAGGTCCACGCTCACCATGAGCCCGGCGAAGACATGGTCCTTGAAGTCGCTGTCAGCCGCAAGAAGCACCACGAAAAAGTCGAAGAAGACTCGCAGTAGCCGCTAGGCAAAAAAGTACCGCAATAAACTTCAAGCGAACCCGTCGATGCGCGGGTTCTGATTTTGCAACGGGGGTCTCATGCACTGGCGAACACTGGTCGTCCTTGGTTTGTTCTATCCATTAATCGGTCCTCCCGCGCTCGCGCGTGCCGCTCCGGCGGCGGCAGCACCGGGTGCCGCGGCGGGTAAAGCTGCCAAAGGCGCCAAGGCTCCCAAAGCGAAGAAGGTTCCGACCCTCCCTGTGACCATGGTGTCGGAGCCGCCGGGCGCCACCGTCTATATCGACGGCAAGGACAACGGCGCGCGCGGCGTGGCAACCGCGACCCTGAAGCTCCATCTACCCAAAGGCCCCCACAAAGTTTTGTTGGAGCTCCCGGGGTACCGTCCGCTGGAAAAGGACATCGAGGTCTCCAAGCACCTCGAGCACTTCAGCTTCAAGCTGGAGTCGGCGATGGAGCGGCTGCTCCTTCGCACTACCGCCAGTGAAGAGTCCAAGGACGCGCAGATCTTCATCGACGGCGTCTCGGTCGGCACCGTGCCCACCGACGTCGAGATCAAGCCCGGCCAGCACACCGTGGAGGTGCGCAAGCCCGGCTTCAAGAACTACGCCGAGACCCTGACCATCAATCCCTCCGAGCAGAAGACGCTGAACGTGGCGCTCCTGCCCGAGGCGAAGGTCGCGGCGGACAGCAAGCGCGGCACGCTGATCGTCTCGGCGCCGCACGGCCTGGTGTTCGTCGATGGCAAGGAGATCGGCACCTCGCCGGCCCTGGCCGAAAACCTGGACGAGGGTGAGCACCTGGTCGAGGTCCGCGGGGCCCCCGGCGAGGCGCCGCTGTGGCAGCAGAAGGTCAAGGTCGTCCCCGGCCAGAACCGGGTGACCGCCGAGCTCTCCAGCGGCACCCCGCTCGCTGGTGACGCGAGCAGCGAGCTCGTCCAGCTGAAGCGGCAGTACGCCGAGCTCAAGGCCACCTTGGATGATCTGGAGAAAAAGAGCCACGAGCGCGATGTCTCCAGCAACAACCGCAAGGGCGTCCTGCCGACCTCGTTCGTCAACCAGGCGAGCATGCCCGGCTCCGCCCTCCCCGGTGGCGTGAGCGGCAAGACGGGCTTTCTCAACCACGTCATCATCAACGGCAGCGTCACCCTGCGCTACGACTGGACCCGGCAGGAGAACCAGGCCGACCTGCTGCAGGACGGCATCGTCTGGAACACGCTGCGCAGCCGCATCCGCCTCGGCATCACCTATGATGACGATGGCGTGGTCACCGTGGGCATCCGCCTGACCACCGGCCTCAATCCCAACCCCGCGGCTCCGTTCGTCACCGCCGGCGATCTGTTCCGCGAGAAGTCGGTCGGCTTCGACCACGCCTTCGCCTCGATCCGCCCGTTCAAGGATCGCGATCGCCTGAGCCTGTCGTTTGGTAGCATTCCCAACCCGATCTGGCGCGGCGATCGCGGCACGTTCCGCGATCAGCTGGTCTGGGACGATGACATCTCGCCCGAGGGACTCGCGCTGCACGTGACGTTCTACAAGGGCGGTCCCAAGGAGCACCAGATCAAGCTCGAGAACTCGCTGGCCTACTTCACCCTGGAGTTCACCCAGCCGTTCCGCTTCATCGGCCTCACCGGCACGACGTTCATGGTCGCCGAGCAGCTCCACTTCAAGTGGGAGCCCTACATCGGCGCCGCGCTGGCGTACTACGACATCTCGAACCTGAACAACGGCCTGCGCGCACCGTTTTTGGCCGGCGGCTCGGCGTTCCTTCGCGAAGGCGAGAACTCGGTCCTCCTGCGCCCCGGTCTGCAGCAGACCAACAACCGCATCTCGTACGGTCCGGGCGCGGCGGGCTTCGTCGTCGATCAGTTCCGCATCGGCAGCGCCCAGCTGCAGCTCGACCTGCCGTCGTTCGGTCGTCTGAAGAAGCTCGGCGAGCCGGAGATCTTCGTCTACGGCAACTACACCCGCAACTTCGCCGTCTCGCGCGACAACCAGGGCTGGGGCATCACCCTGGGAATCCGCGCCGGCAGCTGGGAGAAGGGCGCGATCAACCCGGTCAACATCTGGGCGACCTATCGTGACGTCGACGCCGATGCCACCCTGGGTACGATCGCCGACTCCGATCTGGGCGGCGGTACTGCATTCCGCGGTGTTCGGGTCGCCGCCAACCTTCGCGTCACTCACAACCTGCTCGTCCAGCTTTCCTATTGGGATTACAAGGGCTTCCCGCTCAAGGACGTCCGCTGGCAGCACGTTTATCTCGACTTGGTGGCAGACTTTTAGTCGGTCCCGAAACCATGAGGCAACTGCACATGAGAGCATTTTCAGATCGCAAAAAACTGCAGCGTAGCGGTCCCCTGCTCGCCTCGACCCTGCTGGTCGCAGGTGCGCTCGGGGGCTGCTACAACGGTCAGGTCACCGAGCAGGTAGATCAGGACGACATTCTCTATCGCGACATCTCGGGCGTCGCACGCCCGGGTGATCCGACGAAGCTCGGGCCCATCACGTTCGCCCCCCGCGCGACCTTCGGCTCGGCCAACAGCGCCGACGCCCTGGGCTACCCGAACCTTCCCCCGGAAGGCCGGGCGCTGATGGACACCAACGATCCCAACAGCCCGCTAACCTTCTTCACCATCTCGCACACGGATGCCGAGGGCGTCGGCCCGCTGTTCAACCAGCGGCGCTGCCTGGGCTGCCACTTCAGCTCGTCCGACGTGCGTGACAACAACCTGCAGGACAGCGTCCGGTTCAACGGCCAGGTGTTCACCACCCTGAACACGGTAAACACCCCGGTGTCGCGCGCGGCGCGGCAGGGCCCGACCAACTTCGACTACATCCACGACAACTACCGCCCCAACACCGCGGCGTTCACCCTGTTCGGGGACTACTTCCCGGCCACCGGCCAGTTCGATCCGATCGAGATCCTCGGCGGCCCGCTGCAGCACGTCCACTCGGTCGCGCTGACCAGCAACGGCTGCGTCAGCGAGATCCAGCCGCCGATGTCCCGCGATCCGTTCCTGCAGGGCGGCATCGATCCGGCGACGGGTCTGTCGATGCTCGGCGCCTTCCGCGCCATCGGCGAGCGCGCCGGACCGCCGTACATCGGCCGCGGCCTGATGGAGGCGATCTACTACGCCGACCTGCTGTCCAACGAGGACTTCCAGGACACGCAGAATGACACCGAGCCGTGCCTTGCCAACGGGTCGCCGCCCGCGGGCCTGCGCGCCTGTTCCTCGCTCTCGGTGCCCAACACCATCACGGCAGTGGATCACACGGTCTGCCCGGGTGACTGCATCTCCGGCCGCCACAACGAGGGCCGCGCCGACATCAACGTCCTTGGCGGCGATCCCCTGCAGCGCGTCGGCCGCTTCGGCCTGCGCGCCGCCGGCACCACCTTGCTGCAGTTCGACATCGGCGGCACCCGCGGCGAGATCGGCCTGACCAGCCTGCTGTCGCCGTCCGAGGAGCCGTTCCCGCAGAATAACGTCAACCGGGGCTGCGATCAGCCGGCCGACCCGGAGATCCGGGTCGAGGTCGTCCGCAACCTGCGCGCCATGATCCGCCTGTTCGCGCCGCCCGACTACGTGGCGGACTTCCGCCAGCAGCCGCCGACCACGCCGCTCGCCATCGAGCTGCAGGCCGGCGCGGCGCTGTTCGGCCTCGACATGCGGACCTTCCTCAGCCGCACCACCGCCGGTCAGCAGGCCATCGGCTTTGGCGACTACAACGCCGACCGCGGCATGGCGGTCGACCGCCAGCTGAACTGCGTCGCCTGCCACGTCCCGATCCAGCGCACCGGCGAGTCGCCGGCGCAGATCGCGCCCGATGTGCTCAGCAACAAGTGGGCGCCGATCTTCTCGGATCTGCTCATCCACGCCCTGCCGACCCTGCCCCAGGGCCGACCGGAGTACCTGTACCCGGACGTCTACGCGACTCCCGGCATCCCGATGCTGCGCGCCTACTACGAAGCGGTCTACGCCAACGGCTTCAGCCGCCCCGGCCTCAGCCGGGCGCTCGGCGACGCGGCCGTCCCGCTCAACGTCACCGGCATCGCCAACCCGAACGAGTTCCGCACCGCGCCGCTCATGGGCATCGGCAAGACCGGTCCGCCGTTCCTGCATGACGCCCGCGTCTACGTCAACGTCGTCGGCAAGCTGACTCCCGATACGGCGCAGTTCAACCCCGATGGCACGCTGTCCGGGCTGCAGTTCCCCGATGACCGCGCCACCGACCCCGCGGCGCCGGCGGCGACCAAGGCCGTGGCGACTACGGTGTATACTGACTCCACGGGCGCCAACCTGCCGCTCACCGTGGACACTGTCGAGCGCGCGCTGCAGGCGGCGATCGAGCTGCATGATCTTCCGGCTCCTCCG
>DAOMZC010000537.1:0-4991 GCA_035437965.1 Pseudomonadota bacterium | reverse complement strand
TGAGGTGGGGCGGGATCTTGACGCCGGACGAGTTGCTCTTGGAAGACGGGGTGGGCACGGCGGCGGCGGCCGCAGGAGTCGGCGCAGGGGCCGCAGCCGGTGCGGCGCCGGCACTGCCCACCGCCCCCGGCAGCGAGCGCCCCGAGGGCCCGCCCATCGGCACCGGCTGACCGACCCCGCCCGGCTCGCGCATCTTGGGCGGCCAGTCGATGTTGCCGCGCGCGATGTCCAGGCTCCCGGTGACGTCGAACTGATCGTTGCTCGAGTCCTTCTCGGCAAAGACCGGCGCCTCGGCGGCCTGGACGTCGCCGAACAGCGGGCGCAGGCTGACCCTGAAGGTGCCGTCGCTCCACGCCGACAGCTTGGACAGCGCGGTGAGGGCGCTCTCGGCCTGGCCGCTGATCGTCGCCCCTTCGGCCTTGCCGAGGGTGAAGCGGACCTGCGCGATCTCGCCGCTCTGCCGCTTGAGCTCGACGTCGGCCGAAAGCTGGTTGTCCGAGCACAGCTTGTAGATCGCCTGGATCTGCCCGGCGCGCAGCGAGCCGGTGAGCTCGACGTGCTGGGTCAGCACCCCCTTCCAGTCGGGGATGCACTGGTCGACCTGGAACTCGCCGCTATTCCACAGCGGCAGCGAGCGCGTGCCCTGATCCGACTCGGTCTCGATCGGCTCGCCGCCGATCCAGACGAGCTCCAGCGCCTGGTCGCCCTGCCGGAGCTGCATCTTGCCGGTCAAGCGCAGGCGCTGGCAGCGCTCGTAAAGCTGCCGGATGTTGGTGTTTTTCAGGGAACCCGTCCAGCTAAACCCGCTGGGACCGCGAGAAGGTTGCGACATGTAAGAACAATCCTAAACGAGCTTAGACCGCCCTCGGCTCCCGAGTCAATCGCGGCCCCAAAGCGCCGCCCGAACCGCTTTTTAGCCGTTTTTTGGCCCCGCCCGCGCCTAAAAAGCCGGGGGAAAGACGGGGGACCCGGGAGGTATAGGCCAGGTAGGCCAGGTAGGGAAGACTCGGGCGCGGGCGTACATGACGCTTGCACCTCGGCGCGCAGTAGAGCTATGACAGGCCGAGTTTTACCAACCGCAGGCAGCGATTGGAAGAAACGCGGAACAACGCGAACGAAACGCGCGACGAACCAGTACGACCATAGCTGGTACATAGGGAGGTTTAGATGCGTCGATTTACTCTTGTTCACAGCATGTTCCTGAGCGCCACCTGTGGCTTCCTGCTCGCCGCCGCGGGCGCTGGCTGCGGCGGCGATGATCCGCCCCCGCCGCCGCCGCCGCCGGATATGGCCACCCCGGCGGTCACCTGCACCCCGGCGCAGGTGACCGGCAGCTCGAACAAGCTCGCCACCGACACGCTCAAGCTGCCCAAGTCGACCGGCGGCACCACCTACACCTACGACTTCGACGGCGACGGCAAGCCCGAGAACCAGCTCAAGAACCTCATCAACGTCGTCTCGCTGTCGGGCCTCGACATCCAGGCCTCGGTGGACAGCGCGGTGCAGAGCGGCGAGGCGGTGCTCCTTAGCGACATCAAGACCGCCGATCTCATGAGCTCCAGCTGCTCCAGCTTCAGCTTCGCCCTGGCCGAGGCCCCCATGGGCTGGATGCCCAAGTTCGACGGCACCGACATGTTCAAGGTCGGCGCGGTCGCGGCGGTGACCCTGTTTGGCAGCATCACCGGCGGCAAGCTCAGCTCCACCCCGTCCAAGGATCAGACCGCGGCCAACGAGCAGAAGATCCAGCTCACCCTGCCGCTCGGCATGGGCAACACCCTGCCGCTCGCCCTGCGCGGGGCGCACGTCGAGGGGACGCTGGCCATGGAAGGCGGCATCCTCAAGATCAAGAACGGCGTCATCCACGGCGTCCTGGCGCAGAAGGACATCGACGGCCAGATCGTGCCGCTCGTCGCCAACCTCCTGACTGACCTCATCCACAAAGACACCAAGATGGGCGTCCCGGGTGACACCGCCAAGGCGATCATTGGCCTTTTCGAGCAGAAGACCGGCGCCGCCAGCAAGACCAAGTGCATGGCCAACATGGCCGACTGCTGCGGCTTCACCGGCATGGCCCACCCCGACACCTGCAAGATCGTCGCGCAGGAGGTCAAGGACTCGTCGATCGGCGGCGTGCTGTCGCCGGACGTCCAGGTCCTCGACGACCAGGGCAACTGGAAGCCGGTCCCCGGCGGCAAGATGCTAAACGGTATGTCGGTGGGCCTGGGCTTCACCAGCGTCAAGGCCACTTTCTAAGACCCGCTTCGCCCGGCGCACCGGCAGGGGATATTTTCCCTGCCGGTCGCCCTCCCCGCCCAGCTTTCAACCAAATCCAGCCAGCTCGGACCGGCTCCGGCCAGCTCCAACCCCATCCAGCCACGCTTTAGAAGCGATACGGACCAGCCGAGGCGGGGTTTTTTTGGTACTTCTTTGCAGACGATGACCCACGCCCACACTTTTGTCGTGATCCTGGCCGGCGGGGGCGGTACCCGCCTCTGGCCGCACAGCCGCAAGTCGCGGCCCAAGCAGTTTCTGCCCATGCTGCCCGGAGGCGAGACGCTGCTCGCGGCGACCGTCCGGCGCACCCGCTCGCTGGCCCCGATCGAGCGCACGCTGGTCGTCACCACCGCCGAGCAAGTCGAGGAGCTGCGCCTGTGCGTCCCCGAGCTGCCGATCGACAACATCCTCATCGAGCCGCTCGGGCGCAACACCGCCCCGTGCATCGGCCTGGCCGCGGTCGCGGTGCGGCGGCGCGATCCGCAAGGGGTGATGGCGGTGCTGCCCTCGGATCACTTCGTCGCCGACGAGGCCAGCTTCATGCGCACGCTGACCTCTGCCCTGGCCTGCGCCGCCGCCGGCCACATCGTCACCCTGGGCATCCGCCCGACCCACCCCGAGACCGGCTACGGCTACATCCAGCTCGGCGGCAGCGACACCCCCGACCCGGCGAGCCCGGCCCAGGACGCCCAGGACGCCCAGGGCGAGCCGATCTGGCGCGCCGCCGCCTTCGTCGAAAAGCCCACCGCGGCGCGCGCCCGCGACTACCTGCAGGCGGGCAACTACGTCTGGAACTCGGGGACGTTCTTCTTCCCGGCGCAGCGCATCCTTGCCGAGCTGCACCGCCACCTGCCGGCGCTCGGCGCGATCCTCGACGACATTGCCGAAAACCCCGCGCACACCGCGGTGCGCTACCCCGAGGCCCCCTCGATCTCGATCGACTACGCGGTCATGGAGCGGCTCGGCGAGGAGCAGGTCGGCCCCGCCGCGGCGATCCGGGTGCTGAGCGGCGACTTCGGGTGGAACGACGTCGGCTCGTTCGCCGCGGTGCCGCTGCTCCACCCGGCCGATGCGCAGCAGAACCACATCGTCCGCGCCGCCCGCGACCCGGCCGACCCGGCGGCCCCCAAGGAACAGAGGCAGCCGCCCGCCGCTCCCGAGCCGATGCTGGTCGACAGCAGCGGCAACCTGGTGTGGAATAGTGGGCACCAGCTTATCGCCGCCCTGGGGGTTACGGGGCTCGTCATCGCGGTGACCGGCGATGTGGTGCTGGTGATGCCGCGCGAGCGGGCGCAGGACGTGCGCGAGCTCGTCGCTCGGCTGCAGAACTCGGGGCGAGGCCATCACTTATGAACCCGGTCATCTTTCGCGAGTACGACATCCGCGGCATCGCCGACCGCGATCTGACCGCGGACGTCACACGGGACATCGGCCAGGGCCTGGGGACGCTCTTGCGCCGCGCCGGCGCGACCGACGTCGCCCTGGGCCGTGACTGCCGTCTGCACTCGCCGCGGCTGCACGAGTCGCTGCTCGCCGGCCTGCTCGCCACCGGCATCCAGGTGGTCGATGTCGGCATCGTGCCCTCGCCCCTGCTCTACTTCGCGGTGCACCACCTGGGCCTGGGCGGCGGCGTCGAGATCACCGGCAGCCACAACCCCGACAGCGACAACGGCTTCAAGCTGCTGCGCGGCACCCGCAGCCTGCACGGCCACGAGCTGCAGGGCCTGCGCGCCCTCATCGAGCGCCGCGACTTCCTGCACGGCCAAGGCACCGTCCGCGAGCACTCGATCCACGCCGCCTACCTCGACTTCGCCCGCTCGCGCCTGCGCCTTGGCCCGCGCCGCTTCAAGGTCATCATCGACGCCGGCAACGGGACCGGCGGCGTCGTCGCCGAGCCGCTCCTGCGCTCGCTCGGCTTCCCCGTCCACGCGATGTACTGCGAGATGGACGGCCACTTCCCCCACCACCTGCCCGACCCCACCGTCCCCGAGCACCTGAGCGAGCTTATCGGAGAGGTCCGCCGCCAGGGCGCCGAGCTCGGGCTGGCCTTCGACGGCGACGCCGATCGCCTGGCGGTCGTCGACAGCCAGGGCCGCATCATCTGGGGCGATCAGCTGATGATCCTCTTGGCCCGCGCCATCCTCACCGAGGAGCCCGGGGCGAGCTTTGTCTGCGAGGTCAAGAGCAGCAAGGCCCTCTACGACGAGATCGAGCGCGCCGGCGGCAAGGCGATCATGTGGCGGGTCGGCCACACCCAGATAAAAGAGAAGATGCGCGAGGTCGGCGCGGCCCTTGGCGGCGAGATGTCCGGGCACCTGTTCTTCGCCCACCGCTACCTCGGCTTCGACGACGCCATCTACGCCGCGGCGCGGCTGCTTGAGCTCCTGTCGTTCTCCGAGCAGCCGCTGGCCCAGCACGTCGACTCGCTGCCCCAGCTGCACAACACCCCCGAGATCCGCATCCCCGTGGCCGAGTCGAGCAAGTTCGAGCTCGTGCACCGCGCCGCCGCCTACCTGCGCCAGCTGCCCGGGGCGCAGGTGATCGAGATCGACGGCGCCCGCGCCCACTTCCCCGGCGCCTGGGCGCTGGTCCGCGCCTCCAACACCCAGCCCGCGCTGGTCCTGCGCTTCGAGGCCGAGACCGCCGCCGGCCTGGCCGCGGTGCGCAGCGAGGTCGAGGGCGCCCTCAGCCGCCTCCAGCACGAGCTCCTCGCCGAG
>DAOMZC010000536.1:0-4991 GCA_035437965.1 Pseudomonadota bacterium | reverse complement strand
CCATCGCGATCCCGACATCCGCGGCGGCGAGCGCCGGGGCGTCGTTCACGCCGTCGCCGGCCATCGCCACCACCCGACCCTGGCGGCGCAGCCGCTCGATCACGGCGCCTTTTTCGGTCGGCAGCACGTCGGCGATGACCTCGTCGATCTGCAGCTTGCGCGCGACAGACTCCGCGGGGCCGCGGTGATCGCCGGTGAGCATGATGACGCGCAGGCCCTCGCGGCGCAGCTCGGCGAGGGCATCCGGCGCGCCGTCCTTGATCGGGTCGGCCACGACTACAAGCCCAGCGACCGCGCCATCGATGGCCACGAACATGACCGCTTCCCCGGCCGCCCGCCGAGCCGCCGCCGCCCGCGCCAGCGGTCCGCTTGCGATCCCGTGGTCTGCAAGCAGCTTCTCATTGCCGACCGCAATCCGCAGCCCCTCCACACGGCCGGTCACGCCTTTTCCCGCTACCGCCTGAAAGTCCGAGACCTGCGGCACGGCGATGGCCCGCTCTGCGGCCCCCGCCAGGATTGCTGCGGCCAGCGGATGTTCGCTCGCCTGCTCCAGCGCGGCGGCGACCCGCAGGACCTGGGTCTCGTTGTAGCCAGCGGCAGCCTCCACCGCCACAAGGCGCGGCTTGCCTTCGGTGAGCGTGCCGGTCTTGTCGAGGACGAGCGTGTCCACCTTGACCAGAAGCTCGAGCGCCTCGGCATTTTTGATGAGCACCCCAAGCTGCGCGCCGCGGCCGCTCGCCACCATGATCGACATCGGTGTTGCCAGCCCCAGCGCACACGGACAGGCGATGATGAGGACGGCGACTGCGTTGACCAGCGCGTGCGCCAGCCGTGGCTCCGGCCCCCACAGCGCCCAGGCCGCGAACGACAGCACCGCGACGGCGATCACCGCCGGGACAAAGTAGGCCGCCACCTGGTCGGCCAGGCGCTGGATCGGAGCGCGGCTGCGCTGCGCCTCGCTTACCGTGCGGACGATCTGCGCGAGCAAGGTATCGCGACCAACGCGAGTTGCCCGGATGACCAGGGCACCGGAGCCGTTGACCGTGCCGCCCGTGACCGCGCTGCCGGGGCGCTTGTCCACCGGCAGCGGCTCCCCCGTGAGCATGGACTCATCGACCGCGCTCTCGCCCGCGTCCACCTCGGCATCCACCGGCACCTTCTCGCCCGGACGCACGCGCAGGCGATCGCCGACCTGGACGTGCTCCAGCTGGATGTCCGCTTCCGTACCGTCCGCATGCAGCCGCCGCGCCGTCTTGGGGGCCAGGCCCAGCAGCGAGCGAATCGCGCCCGAAGTCGCCTGGCGCGCGCGCAGCTCCAGCACTTGACCGAGCAGCACGAGCGTGACGATGACCCCAGCCGATTCGAAGTAGAGAGGCGGCGCGCCGTGACCAAGGAAGGCCGCCTGCAGCACGCCCGGAACCAGCAGCGCGATGACACTGAAGAGGTACGCCGCGCCCGTGCCGAGCGCGATCAGGGTAAACATGTTGAGATGGCGATTCGCGACGGACTGCGCCCCCCTCACGAAGAACGGCCAGCCGCCCCACAGCACCACCGGGGTGGCCAGCGCGAGCTGGACCCAGCCGAGCAGCCGGGAGCCGAGCGCGTGCTGCACGGGCATGCCCGGGAGCATGTCGGACATCGCCAGCAGCAGCAGCGGGGCCGCCAGCGCGACGCTCAGCCAGAAGCGGCGCGTCAGGTCGGCAAGCTCGGGGTTTGTCTCGGCTTCGGCGCTCGGCGCCTCGGGCTCCAGCGCCATGCCGCACTTGGGGCAGCTGCCGGGGCCGCGCTGGCGGACCTCCGGGTGCATCGGGCAGATATAGATGGTGCCGGCGGCGGCGGGGGCGCTTGGGGTAGGATCGGCGGCCTTGGCAGAGCTTGGGCCGGCGCAGTGGTGGCAGTGCGTGTGCGATGGTTCCGGGTTCATGTTCGTCCTCGACTAAAATGACCTTTCACTCGGCAGACGCACGACCCGGCGCGCTATTACAGTCAGCCGCTGCAGCCGTCCTTGCAGGTGCAGTTGAGGCACCCGTGAGCGGCGCAGACGCCGCACATCTGTTCGAGGCGCTGCCGCAGCGCCTGCCGGGCCCGGTGGAGGCGGACCGTCGCATTGTTGGCGGTGATGCCCAGCTCTGCCGCCGCGCGATCAACCCGGGTCTCGCCCAGATCCACGCGTCGTAGGATGTCGGCGTACTCGGGCTTTAACGTAACTACGAGTTCGCTCATGCACGCGCAGACTTCACGCTCCAGGTCCGGGTCGGCGTCCGGCAAGGCGGCGAGCTCCTGCGCCAGCCGGGCCAGCGCGTCGCGCTCGACGCTCATGCGGCGGTGGCGATCGATGACGGCGTTGCGCAGGAGCCTGTAGCACCAGGCGAGCGCGCTCTCATCCGCGCGCAGGGTGTGGCCTTTTTCGACCCCCTTTACGAACGCGTCCTGAAGGAGCTCGGCGGCCAGCTCGGCACTGCCGACCCGATTCTGTAAGAAGGCGAGCAGCCGCTGCTTGTTGGCAATCAGCGTCTGCAGCGCTCCCTGGGGAAGGGCCTGGTCTTCCTGTTCGTGGTTCTCGATCCGCATCAGATGCTCCTGTCACCAATCAGTCGAGCGGCTCCAGCTCCTCAGCGAGAAGTCACTCTTCCCCAAGCTATTCCCTGGTGAAGGGATTCAGCAATTTTCCGACCGTGATTTTTGTCAGCGCACTGCGTTGAGGAAGCGCGCCCCGCTACAGAATGAGCGGGCGGCTTTCCCGGGGCCCCCCCGCGGTAAGGGAGGCGCGAGGCCGAGCGCTCGCGCTCGCGGGGAAATGCTACAGGTAGTCAGGCGAGAGTCAGGCCAGAGCTAGGCCAGAGCTAGGCCAGAGCTAGGCAGGATCGTCGGCGATGTTCAGCGCCCACTCGGCTTTCTCGGCGGCGGTTCGGCTGCTCTCGCTGCGCAGCTTGCGATCGCGGATCTGCTGCGCCCGGCCCGGCTCTTTCCGGCGGAAGTCTTCGATCGCGGCGTTGACGCTGGTGAGCGCGCCGTTCCAGCCGGCAAAGCCGGGGAGCTTGCTGAACTTGCGATCGATGTGGCGCAGCTCGTCCTGGCCGCGCTCGTCGTCGAACAGCAGGGAGGCGATAAACTCCAGGCCGAGCGCCTCGCCGACGCCGAGGCCCACCGGGCTCCACACGCGGTTCATCGCGAACGAGGCCAGCGCCAGCGCCACCGGGTGGTTGAGCCGCTTCTCGGCCTGATAGTAGTAGAACGCCTGGTGGCGGCGCTCGTCCTTGGCCAGGCGCAAGAGCAGCTTGGCGAGCTCGCGGTTGCGCGTGTAGTAGGCAAGCTGCGTGTAGGCGGCCGCCGCCATCATCTCCTGAATCGCACCCCAGCTCATATGGGTGGCGGCGAAGTGCGGGGTCACCTTGGCCAGGTAGGTGGTCAGGAACGCCTCGACCTCTTCTTTGAAGCCGGCGCCTTTGATGACCTTCTCGAAGCGCTTGGGGTCCTGCGGCCGGCCGCAGGCGTTGAGGAACTTGCTGATGGCGTGGCCGTGCTGGGTCTCCTCGTAGACCCAGCAGGACAGGAAGGCGGTGATCTCGCGATCGCGGGCGGTGTGGCCGCTCAGCAGATCGCGCAGGTAGATGATGGTGTGGCTCTCGACATCGGACATGTAGCGGAGCGCCCGGGCCTCATCGTCTGTAACCCCTACCTCCTGAATGTAGGACCAGTCCAGGTCGGCCGTGTTCACCGCCTTGGACAGCTCCAGAAAACGATCGATCGCAAACGCCATCAGCGAGCCTCCACTTCAGGTGCGTAATCGAGAAAACCTACCATGCGCGCAGCGTCCAGCTGGCGAAATGGCGGTCACAAGCTGCTCGGGACAAGGTAGCCTGAACAAGCGCGGCAGCCGCATAGCAGATACGAGCGAGCCGCGCCTTCGGTTCCAAGCGCCTAAAAGTGCAACTGGGAATACAACTAGCCAGGTAACCAGCGGTCGGCCGGCAGGTTGGCGAGCAAGGCGGCCGGCTGGTCGGGACAAGTTGCAGGGCCTCGTACCTATTAGCGGCGGCGGCGGCGAGCACTGCTCCCTTGCAAGCGCGGGCGAGTTAGCCGACACTGCCGGCATGCGTGATGTAGTTATTCTTCAAGGTGTGCGGACGCCGTTTGGCCGTGGCGTCAAGGGCTCGCTCAAGGACACCCGCCCCGACGATCTCGGGATCGCGACCGTGCGCGAGTCGCTGCAGCGGGCCAAGATCAGCCCCGCCGAGGTCGAGGACGTGGTCATCGGCTGCGCCTTCCCCGAGGCCGAGCAGGGCATGAACGTCGCCCGCCTGATCTCGGTCGGGGCCGGGCTGCCGGTCGAGGTCCCGGCGATGACCATCAACCGCTTCTGCTCTTCGGGCGTGCAGGCGGTGGCGATCGTCGCCGATCGCATCGCCACCGGCCAGATCGATGTCGGCATCGCCGGCGGGGTCGAGTCGATGTCGATGATCCCGATGACCGGGGCCAAGGTGTCGCTCAACCCGCGCCTCGTCGAGGAGCAGCCGGCGCTGTACACCCCGATGGGCGTCACCGCCGAGAACGTCGCCCGTCGCTTCGACGTGCCGCGCAAGGCCCAGGACGAGTTTGCCTACCGCAGCCACCAGCGCGCCGTCGCCGCCCAGAAGGCCGGTGCGTTCAACGACGAGATCATGGCCATCGAGGCCACCGTGTTCGACGAGTCCGGCAAGCCCCGCCAGATCCGCGTCGACCGCGACGAGCTGCCGCGCGCCGACACCGACCTCGGCAAGCTGGGCACGCTCAAGCCGGCCTTTGATCCGAGCGGCTCGGTGACGCCCGGCAACAGCTCGCCGCTCACCGACGGCGCCGCCGCCCTGGTCCTGACGACCCGGGAGAAGGCCGGCGACACGCCGCGCCTTGGCTACTTCCGCAGCTTCGCGGTCGCCGGGGTGCCGCCCGACATCATGGGCATCGGCCCGGTGCCGGCGATCCGCAAGCTGCTGCAGAAGACCGGCCTCAAG
>DAOMZC010000535.1:0-5002 GCA_035437965.1 Pseudomonadota bacterium | reverse complement strand
GTGGTGGTTTGCCACTGTCTGCACGGTCGCATCGGTGGCCGGCGGCGTGCTCGGCTTGCAGGGCCTGCACCGCGCGCAGCGTCTCGCGCAGGCGTCCGAGCTCTGCCGCGGTCGCCGCCGCGCTGGGGTCGGAGAGGCGCGCGGCATGGTCGCGCAGCCCGAGCGTCGTGCTCTCTTCGGGGTGGGCAGCCAGGTGCGCGGCGAAGAATCCATCGCGCAGCCGGGCCGCTTCTGTACGGTCGGTCTCTCCCTGGGCTGACATGTGCGCTCCTCGACCACGCGACCGGCAAGAAGGACAGGTTCGCCGCGCTTGCCGGCCGACCGGGCCGTGCTCAGCTTACTATAATGACCCTCAACCAGCTTCGTCGGGTGGGACGACTGCAGCCCGGACTCGCGGCGCCCCGCTTCGGCGCTCCGGTCATCACCCGCGCCGGCACCAGCTTCCTGCTTGAGACTCTTGAGGCGGAGCCGGCGCCGCCGGTCACGGCCGCGCTGCTCACCCCCGATGGCAGCCGCCGCTTCCCGCTGCAGGTCCACACGACCTCCCGCACGCCGACCGGCGAAGGGCTCAGCGTCGTCCACCGCGTCGTCACCGCCGCCGAGGCGCCGCCGGGCGGCTATGATCTATCCCTTAGCGGCATCGGCAGTGCGCCGGAGGTGGCGCCGCGCTCGGTGTGGCTGCGCGCGAGCGATCCGGACGCGCCCGCTGCGCTCCACCTTGCCCACGTGACGGATCTGCATGTCGGCTCCCGCGGGCGCGCCGGCGCCCGGCTGGAGCATGTGCTGTCCGAGATCAACGACCACGCTCCGGATCTGGTGCTCATCACCGGCGACATCGCCAACAACGGCGACCGCGCGCAGCACTACCCGAGCGCGGTACGCCTCCTTTCCACCCTGCGAGCGCCAAGCTTGATCGTCGCGGGCAACCACGACCACGGCTTCTCGCCGCGCGCCATCGCCGGTCGCGGCTTCGGCGCCGGCTTCCACAACTTCGCCAGCGCCTTCCATCCGTTCCTCCACTTCGGCCTGCAGCTGGCCGGCTGGGACTTCATCGGCTTCGACAGCGGGCCCTCGCGCCTGTCGCCGCTGGTGCGCACCCGCGGCCTGGACGCCGAGGCCCTGGCCGCGCTCGCCCGGGATCTCGACAGCGCCCACGCCCGCGGTCGGCGCGGCGTGGTCCTGTTCAGCCACACGCCGCTGCGCTCGCGCCTCACCGGCTCGCGGCCGAGCGCCCTGCCCGGCCTGGTCGGCGGCATGAGCCGCGGCTCGCGCGCCTTCGAGGAGCTGCTCCGCAACGCCGCCCGCCGCGGCCAGCGCGTGCTCCACCTGGCCGGCCACACCCACTGGATGGAGGTCTTCGAGCTCGACGCCGAAGGCAAGCGCTTCATGCGCTGGGACCACCGCCGCATCGGTGCAGAAGGGCAGCCGATCACCACCCCGGTCGCGCCGGTCGCGCTGGTCAACACCCAGTCGGCCAGTCACTCGGGCATTCCGCTCAAGCGCAACGGCCTGGGCTACGGATTCGTGCGCATCGTCCTTGATACAGCCGAGGCGCCGAAGATCCACTTCCACCGCTATGAAGCCCTGCCCTCGCGGGGTCGTTTGCCGGCAGGGATCTAGCCGGGGCGGGTCGGCGGCTGGGGAGGCTTGCTCACACCGCGCCGTGATAGTGAAGGGCCTCCAGGCGTACCGTGGCGCCGGCCGCCACCAGGGCGGCGACCGCGGCGTCATCATTTTCGATGAACATCCCCACCCAGTCGTGCTGCGGCAGCGCATGCGGACGCATGCCGGCGAGCAGCGCCGCCGAGTACGAAGGGTGGGCCACCCGGAACGGATAGGCGCCGGGAAAGGACGGGTTGAAGACCGCAACGCCCGCGGGTGTGGAGTCCACGCCCTGCACAAGCCCCACGACCACTCGGCCGGGCAGCGCGCGTCCGCTGGGCAGCTCACCGGGCAGCAGGCCGAGCGCGTGCTCGAAGCCGTCGTCCTCTGCCGGCTGCACCACCCGCGCCGCGACCGCCACCACCGGGCCCGGCAGCGAAGGCAGGAGCTCCCAGCGCAGGCCGAGCGCCGTCGAGCGATACTGCGCGTGCATCCCGCAGCGCTCATACAGCCGCCGCGCCGGCTGGTTATCCGGCTTGACGTTGAGGTTCCAGGCGCCTATCCCGGCTTCGGCAAAGCGCTGGCGCATCGCCGCCATCAGGGCCGCGCCGACGCCCGTGCCGCGCGCCTCCGGGGCCACCACCACGTTGCGGATGTGGCCAGTCGCGCCGATCAGCTGAAAATAGGAGTAGCCAAGGACCTGCCCGCCGCGCTCGGCGATGAGGGAGCTCGGCACCATCTCGTCGCGCCAGCGCTCGATCCCCGGCACCGGATCGCCGACGAGGAGCTCGGGGAACAAGCGGGCGAAATCATCGTAGTCTTCGGGCCGCGCGGCGCGAATTATCAGTTCTTTCATGGCTCCATGTTAAGCCAAGCCGCCTCCTACGCAATCCATACTGACCGTCCGCGAGCCCGAGACCGCGGCGCCTAACCGCGCGGAAGCAGACCTCTCTGCGCGCCCTCGGCTGACGGGCATGCAATCCCGTCGTCCATCGTCTATGCTTGCTAGTAAGGAGCCAAATCATGAAGCGCATTCTTCTCGCTCTACTTGCTGCGACCGGCCTTGTTGGCTGCTACGCCGATGTTGGTCCGTCGTACCGACCCGGCTACTACTCGCAGGGCTACGCTCCGACTCCGGTGTATTCAAGCGGCTATGTCGCTCCGACTCCGGTGTACTCGAGCGGCTATGTTGCTCCGACTCCGGTGTACTCAAGCGGCTATGTTGCTCCGACTCCGGTGTATTCAAGCGGTTACGTCGCCCCGGCGCCGGTTTATCGCCCGGCGCCGGTTTATCGGCCCGCTCCGACTCCTGTCTATGTCTCGCCCCCGACCCCGGCGTACCGACCGGGGCCGGTAGTCCGTCCGGCCCCCGTGTATCGGCCCGCCCCCGTCTATCGGCGCTTCTAGTCTCGCCGCCGCCCCCCGGTCGCCCCGGTCTTTTGCCGGCCGCCCGGCGCCGCGCGATTTCTTGTCATAGATCGCTCGGCGAATCGGCGCGCGCCGCTGTATGTTGCGCGCCTACCCGGGAGGCTCCTGATGGCCCTGACTCGCGCGCGCGCCGCTTCGTCCACGATTTCCCTCTCACTGCTCGTCCTGCTGCTGGCTGCCTGCAGCGACTCGCCCGAGCCGGGCCCGCCGCCGGTCGGTGACGACGGGGCCAACCCCGACCCGAGCTGTCAGCCGATCGCGCTAGCGGGCTCACCATCGGCGTCGAGCTGCGCCCTGCCCTTCCCCTCGTCCTTTTATCTCGTGCCCGACACCACCACCGCCACCGGCTTCCGCGTCCAGCTTCCCAAGGGCGTGCTGCCGAGCAACAACCGCAAGCAGGACTTCGACACCGCCCGCCTCAACCTGCTCGACGGCTTCAGTCCGGGCAGCCAGCTGCTCGCCGACCTCGGCGTGCGCCTGGATCCGTCGCTGTTCGCGCCCGAAGACGGCGACCCGGCGCCGTCGCTCACCTCGACGGCCCCGGTGCAGCTCATTCGCTACGATACCGGCGAGCATGTCCCCCTGTTCGCCGAGCTCGATGCCAACGTCAGCGAGCCGAGCGACCCGCAGGCGCTGATCATCCGTCCGCTCGTCCGGCTGCGCCCGGCCACTCGCTATGTGGTGGCGCTGCGCGAGCTCCGCGACACCGCCCAGAAGCCGGTCACGATCCGCCCGTTCCGCGCCCTCGCCGACGGCAGCTACCGACCGACCTCGCGCCTGGCGGCGGTGCAGGGACGCTATGATGAGATCTTCAAGCTGCTCGAAGGCGCCGGCGTGCCGCGCGCCAGCCTGACCCTGGCGTGGGACTTCGTCACCGCCTCGGACAGCCAGATCCAGGGCCACCTTTTGCACATGCGCGACGCCGCGCTCGCCCGCGTCACTGCCGAGAACCTCGGGGTGACGGTCAAGAGCGTCAGCGAGCCCAAAGGCAACCCGCTGGTGCTGCGCGTCATCGAGGCCAGCTTCGCCGTGCCCTCGTTCCTGGTCGACCCGACCGATCCCTCCTCGGGCATGGAGCTCGACGGCCGCGGCCTGCCCAGAGACACCGGCAAGAACTACCAGGCGAACCTGCTCATCATCGTGCCGGCGTGCGTGAAGACCGCGCCGCTGCCCCTGCGCGCCGTCGTCTACGGGCATGGCCTGCTCGGCTCGGCGGATGAGATCAGCTCGTCCCTGCACCGCGACATCGCCAACAAGCTGTGCGCCATCGAGCTCGCCACCGACTTCATCGGGCTATCGAGTAGCGACCTCACCTACCTGGGCGGGCAGGTGCTGGGCAAGTTCGACAACCTGGCGGTGACCGCCGATCGTCTGCAGCAGGCGCAGCTGAACTTCGCCGTGCTCGCCCGCATGGCCCGCCAGAAGCTCAAGGAGCTGCCGGAGCTTACCGTCGAGGGGACGGCCGGTGGGCGGCCGCTCCTGGATGGTACGCAGGTGTACTATCTCGGCGGCTCGCAGGGCGGCATCTACGGCAACACGATTGTCGCCATCTCGCCGGATCTGGACCGCGGCGTGCTAAATGTCGGCGCCGGTAACTACTCGATGATGCTGCCGCGCGCTTCCGCCTACGCGCAGTTCCAGGTGATAATCGGCGCGGCGTACCCGGATCTGCTGGCGCAGCAGCTGCTCCTTTCGATCTCGCAGAGCTATTGGGACTTTTCGGATCCGATAAGCTTCGCGCGCACGAACCTGCAGGACGGACTGCCCGGCCCCGACGGCAAGCCGATGGCCGCCAAGCACATCCTGCTGCAGGAGTCGCGCCATGACTCGCAGGTGCCAAACCTCGCCACGCGCACGGTGGCGCGCACCATGGGGCTCGTGCAGCTCGGGCCGCCGGTCGAGCCGGTGTTTGGTCTCTTGCCGGCCCAGGGTCCGGTCGACTCGGCGTACGTGCAGTTCGATACCAAGCTGC
>DAOMZC010000534.1:0-5008 GCA_035437965.1 Pseudomonadota bacterium | reverse complement strand
AGGTGCTCGCCAAGGGGCGGCGCGGCGGCGTCCACTACGCGGTCTACACGGCGCGCACCGCGCAGGACCAGAGCGCCGCGGCGGTGCCGGCCACCGCGCAGCTGACCCCCGCCGAGCTCGCCCCCTACCTGCAGCTGCCCGGCGATCTGCCAAAGCGCATCCGCGACGAGGCCCGCCGCATCGTCGGCAGCGCCGTGACCCCCCGCGACAAGGCGCGCGCCATCGAGAGCTACCTGCAGAAAAGCTTCGCCTACACCACCCAGCTGTTCGCCCCCACCCACTCCGAGCCGCTGGAGGACTTCCTGTTCGACAAGCGGCGCGGCCACTGCGAGTACTTCGCCACCGCGATGGCGGTGATGCTGCGCGCCGTCGACATCCCCAGCCGCAGCGTCAACGGGTACCTGGGCGGCGAGTGGAACGAGTACGGCCGCTACCTGGTGGTGCGGCAGCAGCACGCCCACTCGTGGGTCGAGGGCTACATCCAGGGGCAGGGCTGGGTCACCTACGATCCGACGCCGCTCCTGGCCGGGCCGCTGCGCAGCCGCGGCCTGTTCTACAAGGTCGGCCAGTTCAGCGACAGCCTGGAGATGAGCTGGAGCAAGTACGTCATCGAGTACGACCTGCGGGCGCAGCTGCGGCTGGCCGAGCGGCTGCAGCGGGTGTTCAGCTTCGGCGGTGCCAAGCTGCAGCTCGGCACGAGCGCGCAGCGGCGCGAGCTGCGGCTGGTCTTCGGGGCGGTCGCCTACGCCGGAGCGGGGCTGCTGGCGATGACCCTGCTGGTCGGGCTGCTGCGCCGGCAGCGGCAGCGCTGCCAGCCGGCGGTACAGGTGCAGCTGGAGACGCAAGGACAGCTGCGCCGGGCGCTGCTGGTGCTACGCCGGCGCGGCCACAACCAGCGCCCCGGCGAGACCCTGCAGCAGCTGGCGGCGCGGGTCGAGCAGGCCGGTGACAGCGCCGGGGCGAGCTTTGCCGAGCTGGTGCAGCACTACTACGCGCACCGCTTCGGCCAGCAGGACATCGACCTCGCCGCGGTCGCCCGCCTGACCCGCGCCATGGCCCGCGCCCCGCGCTCAAGCTCGGCGCTGCCCGCCCTGGCCACGGCGAGCGCGAGCGCGGGCGCTGGCCCTCCGGACCGCGACAGCGCCTCCGTGCCGGCAGCGATCAGCGACGAGCCTACCGGGCCTACCTGACTTCGCCCCCCTCCGGCCGAAACCCTTGATTCTCACTTAGGAGCGGGTGGCGCCGGAGGCGGGGGCCCCGACGCGCGCGGCGGGGTGCCGCAGGTGACAGGACCCGCTCCGATTCATATTTCGTTTGGGCGTGGTTTAACTTCGCCTTCTAAGCGACGCCGCGCAGGAACTCCGTCAGCAGCTCCAGGAACGGCTCGGGCTTTTCCAGGTGGGTGAGGTGGGCGGTGTCGGGCACCAGCTGCAGCTTGGCGCCGGCGATCTTCTCGGCGGTGGCGCGCAGCGCGTGGGGCGGCACCAGCAGGTCATCGGTGCCGCCGACGAGCAGCGTCGGCACGTTGAGCTCGCCCAGGCGCGATCGCACATCGAAGCTGCCGCACGCCTTGAAGTCGCCGAGCACCGTCTGCCGGTTCGCCGCCAAGAGGACCGCCTGCCAGCGCTCGCGCAGCTCCTTGGCGGTGGCGGGGGAGAACATGAGCTCGGCGAGCTCACTTTGCAGACGGTCCACCCACACCGGCCCGGCCGCCGCGTTCGGTGCCGGCAGCGTCCGCTCGAGCAGGGCGAGCAGCTCGGGCGACACCGGCAGCGCGGCGGCGCTGTTGACCAGCACCAGGCCCGCCACCTTCTCGGGTCGCTGCAGCGCCGCGGCCAGCGCCACCGCCCCGCCCAGCGAGTGACCGACCAGCACCGCCCGCTCGATCCCGAGCTGCGCGGACACGGCGCCCACCGCGTCGCTGTAGCCGGCGATGGTAGGCGGCTCGGCGGCGGCCGAGCTCTCGGACTGGCCGTGGCCGGGCAGGTCGGGGGCGACCACCCGGCGCGCAGGCGGCAGCCGGCGGACGAGCTCCATCCACACCACCGACGACATCCCGGCTCCGTGGACGCAGATGAGCGGCAGCGGCCCGCGCCCGGGGTCGGGCGCCGGCTCGGGCTCGTCGCGCACGCGCAGCAGCTTGCCGCCTATCTTCAGCCGCCGCATCGCCGCCCGGACGCTACGAGGCCGCCTTGAGCTTCTTGAACTCGGCGAGCAGCTCGGGCAGCGCCTTCTCCCACTGCGCCACCAGGCCGTAGTCGGCGACCTGGAAGATCGGCGCCTCGGGGTCCTTGTTGATGGCGACGATGACCTTGCTGCTCTTCATGCCCGCCAGGTGCTGGATGGCGCCCGACAGCGCGATGGCGATGTACAGATCGGGGGCGACGACCTTGCCGGTCTGGCCGACCTGCAGATCGTTGGGCACCATGCCGGCGTCGCAGGCGGCGCGGCTGGCTCCCATGGCGGCGCCGACGACGTCGCAGATCTGCTCGATGAAGGCGAAGTTCTTGCCTTCCTTCATGCCGCGGCCGCCGGAGATGACGACGCGCGCCTCGGTGAGGTCGGGGCGGTCGCGCTTGGTCACCTGCAGCTCGACGAACTCTGCGCCGGCGGCGTCGATGGTGCCGGGGGCGACGGCGGTGATCGGGCTGGCGCTGCCCGCCGGGGTGGCGCGCGCGAACTCGGTCTGGCGGGCGCTGACGACGATGACGTCGCCGTTGACCTCCAGCGTCTGCACGGCGTTGCCGGCGTTGCTGGCGCGGCGGAACTGCTTGGCGCCGAGCACCGCGCTCACGTCGGGCGCCAGGCCCGCGTCGAGGATGCCGGCGACCCGCGGCAGCAGATCCTTGCCCACCGAGGTCGAGGTCGCGCCGATGAGCGCCGCCCCCTGCTCGCGGGCGACCCGCACGATGATCGGCGCGTAGGTCTCGGCCAGGTACTTGCCGAGGGCCGGGGCCTCGACGGTGAGGACGCCGTCGGCGCCGAACTGCGAGGCCTCTTTGGCCGCCGCGCTGACCGCGTCGCCGATGAGCAGCAGCAGCAGCTTGCCGCCGTGCGCCTTCTGCGCCTGCCGTCCCAGGGTGATCGCCGATAGCGCCGACGGCCGCAGCCGCCCCGCCGCTTGCTCGATGAAAATCAGGATGTTGCCCATGGCGCTTACCTCAAATCACCTTGGCTTCGTTGTGGAGCTTCTCGCACAGCTCGGCGACCGAGCCGACCTTCTTGCCGGCCTGGCGCGCGGGGGGCATCTCGATCTTGGTCGTCTTGACCTTCAGCGCCGGCGCGACGCCCAGGCCGGCCAGCGTCTGCTGCTCGATCGGCTTGTTCTTGGCGGCCATGATGCCCTTGAGCGAGGCATAGCGCGGCCCGTCGGGATAGGCGAAGTCGGGCTTGGTGCGGCCGTTCTTGACCCCGTGCGGCGCGATGATGCGCAGGTCGACGGTCACCACCGCCGGCAAGCGGACCTTCTTTACCTCGACGCCGTCGTCGACCTCGCGGCCGACCTGGATCGCCTTGCCGCCGTCGGTGACTTGCAGCGTGCAGGCGAACGTCGCCTGCGGCCAGCCGAGCATGCCGGCCAGCCGCTGCCCGACATCGTTGCCTTCGTTGTCGGCGGCGAGCTTGCCCATCAGCACCAGGTCCGGCTGATCGCGCAGCACCAGCTTGTGCAGCGCCTTGGCGACCAGGCTGGCGTCGAGCTCCTCGTCCTTGGCCTCGACGAGGATCGCCTTGTCGGCGCCCATCGCCAGCGCCGAGCGGAGCTGCTGCTGGATGTCCTTGGGTCCGAGCGACGCAACGGTCACCGTGCCCTGGCGGGAGGTCGGGCTCTGCCCGTCTTCAATGAGGCGCAGCGCGGCTTCGACGGCGTACTCATCGAACTGGTTCAGCTGCCAGTTGGCCGCCGACAGATCGAGTACCTGGTCTTTGAGCTTCAGCTTCTGCGTCGGGTCGGGAATGCGCTTGGCGGTGACCAGTATCTTCACGTCGCCACTCCTTCCGTGTCACAAGTTCAGGTTGATGGAACTGGGCCAGCACTGGATAGCACTAGATAGTTCTAGATACCACGAAGCGCCGGGCGCGTCACCAGGCGAGCCCGAATCAGGCGCCGAAAAGGCGAGCTTGGCGACGGTGAGGTAGGAAGGGGGGGCTTGCGGTCAAGCGGGCTGCGCGTCCCGCTCGTCTTCCCGGTCGGCATCGGCATCGTCCGCATCGGGGTCCCCGAGCTCGACGCGCCGGCCGAGGAGCAGCACGACGCCGGTCGCCCCCAGCACCCCCGCCGGCAGCTGCGCCGTCTCCGGTACGTGCCAGGCGGTCAGCCCGGCAGCGAACGCCGCGGCCGACAGCAAGAGCGCCGGCCACAGCACCCAGCCGCGGCGGCGGAACAGCCCCAACCCGATGGCGACGCAGACGAGCAGCAGGCCGCCGTAGATGACGAGGTCGGTGGCGACCCCCGAGACGCTGCGGTGGGCGTAAGGCGCGCGGAGCACCGCGAAGGCCAGGGTCGCCGCATACAGCATAAAGCTGCAGCCGACGATGTCAGGGGCGACGGTGCGACGAGCTGGCATGCACAGAGCCTACCGCGGATCGGGACCCATGTCACGGGCCAGTGTGCTCGCCAGACCGCCCGCGCGAGCGTGTCTATGTCTATGTCTGTGTCCGGGTCCGGGTCGTTTCAGGGAAGGACCAGGACGCGGCCCGCCGTGGCGTCGACCCACAACTCTTGCCCGTCGCGGATGTGGCGGGTCGCGACGTGGGTCCCGAGCACCGCCAGCAGGCCGCGCTCGCGGGCCAGGATGGCGCCGTGGCAGAAGGCGCCGCCGCTATCGGTGACCAGGGCGCGGGCGTGCCACAGCTCTTGCGCCCAGGACGGCAGGAGCGCCGGCAGGACCAGGATCGTCGGCCCGTCCGCCTCACCCGCCGCGGGACGCGGCAGCGGCTCGTCGAGCGACCGCCACACCCGCGCCCGCCCGCGCAGCCGACCGGCGAAAAGCCCCGGCGCCGGCACCCC
>DAOMZC010000533.1:0-5036 GCA_035437965.1 Pseudomonadota bacterium | reverse complement strand
CAGCCGATGCCCCAGCAGCAGCTCCAGCAGGGTCCGGCCAAGCGCGTAGAGGTCCCTCAATATCAACTACAACAGTTCTCGGAGGTTATGGCCAATGAGAACACAGCGACGCACAAAGGCGGTGGGCTACGTCAGGGTAAGCAGCGAGCAGCAAGCTACGGAGGGTGTGAGCCTGGACGCACAACGCTGTAAGATGCGCGCTTATTGCAAAGCCATGGATATCGATTTAATCGATATCATCGCGGATGAAGGCTATTCGGCTTCAAACCTCAAGCGTCCAGGTCTGCGGGCGGCGCTCGCCATGCTCCGCAACGGGCAGGCCAGTACGCTGATCATCGTCAAGCTCGATCGGCTCACTCGCTGTGTGAAGGATCTGGGGACGCTGTGCGAGCAGTACTTTTCCGACGAGAAGGCTTATACGCTGATGTCGCTGTCGGACTCCATTGATACGCGGTCCGCCAGTGGCAAGCTTGTCCTGAATGTGCTGACCTCCGTGGCGCAGTGGGAGCGGGAAGCGATCGCGGATCGGACTAAAGAGGCGATGGCGCATTTAAAGGAGCAAGGGGTTCGGGTGGGAGGGGTGCCCTATGGCTGGCGATACTCCAGCGAGGTCGATGCCAACGGGCGGCGACTTGTCGTCAAGCACCCTGAGGAACAGAAGGCCATCAGGCGGATCTGCGCGCTGCATCTCAAGCAGATCCCCGCGCCGCAGATCGTCCAGCGCCTGGAGCAAGAGGGCTTGCCCTCACGCGGCAAGCGCTGGCACACCCGCAGCGTGTATCAAGTGCTGCAGCGCTCTGGCCACGCGGTACGCACGTACCGCCAGGATGCGCCGCGCGTTCAGCCCACGGTGCTGGAGCTCAAGCGTGACAAGCAGGCTGCCGCGCAGCGAGCGATGCAGCTGCGCGCCCAGCGTCTGAGCCTGCGAGACATCGGCGCGCGCCTTCTGGGCGAGGGTTTGCTACCGGCGCGCGGGGCACGGTGGTACGCGGCCACGGTGCTGGACTTGCTGCCCCGCGTCGCCTCTGGCCTGAGTGCCGGCGCTCCCGGTTCTACGCGTCCCGCTTCCAAGCGCTCCCATCATGAGCCAGCGCTCGGCCGCCCGGCGAGCCGCGCAACTGCTCGCCCAGCGTCTGAGCGGGCAGGCGCCCGCGCGTCCGCCCAAGCAGAGCCGCCGCGGAAGCGGGCCCAGGTCGAGGTCTGTGAGCGCTCGACTCCTACGCGTCCGGCGGCAAAGTCCAGTAGTCTTCCAGCTCGCCGAGCAGCTGCGGATGCGCGGCCAAGAGCGCAAGCAGGCTAACCAGCGGCGCCCCGGGCACTCCGTGGCCCGCTCGGAGTCTTGAGAGGTAACCTTGGGATAGGTTGATCAAGAGCTCGAGCCGACGCTGCGACCGGTGGCCCTGCACACTCGCGATCGCGATCGCTGCGCGGCGGCGCAGATCATCCCGGTAGAGAGACTCGAGCAGCTCGGGCGGCAGTATGCCGGGCGCAACCGACTCGTACTTGCATCGCCGGCAGGCGGGCAGGCGCAGATCGGCGGGCAAGGTCAGCGCCGTGTTTCGGTAGCGCAGCACGCGGCCCGCTCGGGCAGCGGGAAGAAGGGACGCGTAGCCGCAGCATGGGCAGCGTTGCGCTTTGGGAGGGGCCATCGGCCCCGCTTCGCAGGGGTCGGGGGCGGTCACTTGGTCTCCATCAGGATCAAGTGCACGGCGGGCAAGTCGGCGAGCGGGGAGCGCTCGCTACTCGTGAGCATGTCTGCGATGGTGCCGACGAGTTTGCGCACAGCGCGCGGGTCCAGCTCAAGCTGAAGCAGCGCGCGGGCGCCGCGGGTGTGAAACCGCAAGAAGGCAACGGGCGGCGCCGCCGGACGTGCGGGGGTACCGGGCTGGGTGGCCGGGTCGGTCCACTGCGACCGGGGCCGCGCCGCCTCACGCAAAGGGGAAGGCGCGGTGCGAGCCAGAAGCGCATCCCGCCTGCCGATTTCCGCCATGAGCCGCGCAGCGCAGTCCCGGCTGATCCGGTGGCGGCACTCCTCCGCATTGCGGAGCGTGCCGGGAGCGATGCCGGCGGCGAGGGCCAGGGCGTGACGAGAGAGGCCGAGCCTGCTCCGAGCCTTCCGGAGCCAGAGCGCGGCCGGGGTCAGGGGTTCAGTCTTCATGGCGGCGGGCCTCAGGGCGCGGGGGCAGAGCTTGTCTGCCGCGGGCGGCGCTGTGTGCCGGGGATGGGGGCTCATCGGGTTCGGGAGCCTGGGGATCGATGAGCCAGGCTGCAGCCTCGGACACGCCGCGCAGTTGTGAAGTGTCTCCGAGCTCGGCAAGGCCGCGCGCGCGGAGTACCTGGGCGAGCTGCTGTGCCCCATGCTCGCTGAAGGGTGTCTGGGTCGGCTCAACCGGGCAGGGACCCAGCCCCACAGCCCACAGCAGCATCGCGCTGACCCCGGCGCTGTAGGCAGTAGGAGCCAGGCCCGCGCCCCGGGCCAGCTGCGCAGCCAGCTCGGTTCGCGAGCGGCAGCCATAGAACTGCTCGCGGTGAATCGCCCCAAGACTTGCCTGCAACGCCGTGGCGGTCGGGCTGCACAGGCTGCGCCGCTCCTCGATTGCCAGCTCGGAGAGCCATGGGGCGCGCTGCCAAAGCGCGTCAGCAAGCCGCCCGGCGCAGGGGGCCGCATGCTGCAGCGGCAGCTTGACCGCTTCGCGTGCGTCCAGCGTCCAGGCGTCCGAGCGAGCGCCGCAAAGGCAACACACGCGCCGCGCCCCATACGTGGTGACCTCGACCGCATGCAGGCTGGCGCGGAGCTCATCGAGCACGAGCAGCGACTCGATCACCAGAGGCAAAGTGAGCCGGGAGTCGAAGCGGGAAAACTCCGCATCGAGTCGGGCGAGCGGCGGCGCCGCGGAGTCTGCGGGCACCGCACCGCCGGCATACCCAGGCGTGTCCGCCCAACACAGCCCCAGCTCCGACACTGCGACCAGGCGAAGCAAGGTGGCGCGGCTGGGCGGATGACGCGCCGTCTCGGCAAACTTGATCGTGGCGTCGGAAAGTTTGGCCTTCCGCCCCAGCTGTACGCGACTGAGGCCCGCTTGGTTGCGCTTGTCGCGAAGCAAGCGGCCGAAGTCCTGCAGCTGCTTGCGGGTCAACGCCGCTGCCGGCCGGCTGGATGGGACCTGGGCACCTTGGGCACTGGCCCAGCGGGCGATCTCGTCGACCAGACTGGAGTAGTCATCACAAGCCGCCTGTATCGGGGGCGGCTGTCCCGGGCCAAACCTGTGCAAGGCAGCTGCCAAGGCGAGCGCATGCCGCTCGATCTCGGTCCAGCTCCCGCCAGGAAGAGTGGTTATCGCCGGAGAGCTCGGAGCGGTCATAAGGGAGCTCCCGTCATCGTAAAAGCCTGGCGCTGAGCGCTTGGCGCCACAGCCCCGGCCCGGCCAGCTCAATGGCGGCATCCAGGCCGACATTTTCCAGCAGCATGCCCAGGACCATCCGCCGCTGAAACTCGTCGGAGAAGAGCCGACCGTGATGAACCTGGAACGTGCAATCGCCCAGGCGGCGCAGGCGTTCGCGCTCCTCCTCGGGGACCCAGGCACGGCCATGTCGGTGGATGGCAAAGCGCGTCAGGACAAAGCCAAGGGCTCGCGGGCCGGACATGCTCAGACGCTCCGACGTGAGAGAAGAACCACTACGAGGGCAAGCAACGAGGATGCCGCGTTACGCCAGCGAGAAGGCGACCCCAGCGACGAAGGAAGGATGCCGATGCGCGCCAAGAAGCGCCGATAGTCGCCGCCGGCCGAGCGCATGGCTTGCTCGCCTGTACCGAGCTGCTCGCAGAGCCGACAGCAGCAAACGGCCGAGTGTCGCCTGGGGTCCGGGGGCCGTGAAAAGGTAGAGTCCGCTGGGGCTTGGCTTCCTGCAGCCTGACGGGGGGTCGACAGTGACAACAGCAAGGACGTTGCCGTCGAGGAATCAGCTCAATCGTTCCCCGGGCCGAGTAAGTGCCCGGGGAAACAATAAGATAGATGAGCGCGATCTTTCGCCTGAGTGCAGATCGCGCGGCCGGGTCTTATGGTCCGAGCAGCCAGGAGCCAAGGTGAAGAGCGCCGAGCCGGCTTCGTCGCCGATCCCGAGCCGGGATCATCGTTCCCGGCCCGTTTGAATCTCGCGTCCTGAAACTGGACGCCCGATCAGTGACTCTGCACAGCGGTAGCCCGCACAGCCGCCGATCAACGCGGGCCGCCTATTCGTCGCTTGGAGGACGCACCGACGCTGGACCGCCGTTAGCGGGGATCCATTTTATTCCGGCGCGCTCAAACGCCTCCTTCATCTTCTCCACCGTCGCCAACGTCACGTTGCCGCCGTTCTCGAATCGCGTAACCGTGTTGGCGGTGATTCCCGCCTGGCGGGCAAGCTCGGTCGTGCTCCAACCCAGCGCGGCCCTAGCCATCTTGACTTGGTTACGGGTGAGCATTTTCCCCTTGATATTTGTGAATTTCCACCTTATATCTTCTTTATTCCACCTGTGAGCCGGCGAAATTGTCGCCGCTCGCTTTGAACGCGCAGACCATCCCACGCAACGACACTGGTGTCCAGCGTCGAGTGAACGGTCATGCTCGCGAGTAAGGCAGGATGCTATGGCTACTGATCTGACCTTGCTGTTGTCAATGGCGCCGTAGACGATCTCCGTCGAAGAATGGAAGCCAGAGCGCCCGCCGGGAAGACTGCGGGGAAAGGCCGGGTCTGCTACGTCGGAGCTAGCCGCGGCAGGCGCCATCGGCCCGCTGTGCCCTACTCAGCGACCGGATGAGACACTGCCCGCGGAGAGGGCTCGCGGTCGCCATCGCATCGGTCCGGAGGCAGAAGGCCGAACCCAGCGGATGTCTGGCTGGCAGGCGTCGACAGTGCGGCCGGCGATTGTCCACTGCGGGCGTGCAATGTTTGACAGGACGGCCTGCTCGTTTTAGTGACTCATGCATGCGAAACTTTAGTCCTCGACGAGCGATCTTCTTGGGATTTGCCGCGCTGGCGGTCGGCTGTGGCAGCGG
>DAOMZC010000532.1:0-5040 GCA_035437965.1 Pseudomonadota bacterium | reverse complement strand
CCCACCCGGGCCTGCGCCAGCGCATCGCCCGGACCCTGGAGCCGCTGTTCCACGACGACGGCGACTGGGCCAAGCTGGCCGGCGTGCTGCGCGTCCAGCGCGAGGCCCTGCCCGACGCCAAGAGCCCCGAGGCGGCGGCGCTGCTCAGCCGCATCGCCCGCATCACCGAAGAGAGCCTGCGCGAGCCCGGCGATGCCCTTATCGCCTACCGCGAGGCGGTGCGCCTCGATCCGGCCGACGTGCAGAGCCGCGGTCACGTCGAGCGCATCGCCACCCAGCTCGGCCGCTTCGAGGACCTGGCGGCGGCGTGGGAAGAGGCGTTCCTCGCCACCGACGAAGACAACCTGGCCCTGCGCGGTGAGCTCTTGCGCCGCGCCGCCGAGCTTTACGACAACCAGCTCGTCGATCCGAACCGGGCGCGCGACGCCTGGAAGCGGCTGCTCGACCTCGATCCGACCTCGCTCGATACAGCCAAGCCGGCGGCGGTGGCGCTGGCTCGCCTTTACCAGCAGGCGGCGCAGTGGAGCGACCTCATCGACGTCTTGCGCCGCCAGGCCGAGTGGGCGCAGGGCAGCGACCGCAAGGAGATCCTGTTCCGCGTCGGCGAGATCCAGCAGAACCTGCTACTCGACAGCGCCGCCGCGGTCCAGACCTACCGCGAGATCCTCGAGGCCGACGGCACCGAGCGCCGCGCCCTGGACGCCCTGGAGGCGCTGCACGTCGCCCAGGGGCAGTGGCCGGAGCTTATTGAAATCTTGCGCCGGCGCGTCGATCTGGCGCCCGATAGCGCCACCCGCCGCGACCTGCTGTGGCGGATCGCCGAGGTGATCGAGCTGCGCCTGGAGGACCGCGACGAGGCGATCACCGCCTACCACGTCATCCTCGACGAGCGGGCCGACGATCTGCCGACCCTCGATGCCCTCGCCCGCCTGTACGAGGCGGCCGAGCAGCACAGCAACCTCCTGGAGATGCTCGAGCGGCGGCTGCCGCTCACCAGCCAGGTCGAGGACCGGGTCGGGCTGCGCGTGCGCATGGCGGCGCTGCTCGAGGGCCCGCTGCGCCGGCCGGACGCGGCGCTCGACGCCTACCGCGAGATCCTCGTCGAGGAGCCGCACAACGACATCGCCCGCCGCGGCCTTGAGGGCATGCTCGATGACGACACCCTGCGCCTGCGCGCCGCCGAGGTGCTGGAGCCGATCTACCAGCTGCGCGGCGACGTGCCGGCCCAGGTGCGGATGTGCGAGCTGTTCGCCACCTACCTTGCCGATCTGCGCGAGCGGGTGAGCCGCCTCAAGCGGGTCGCCGAGCTCAAGACCCAGCTCGGGGAGATGAAGGCGGCGCTCGACGCGCTGGCCCGCGCCGCCCGGCTGTCGGTCGGCGAGAACGACCTGCCGGTGCTGCTCGACCTCATCGAAGAGCACGTATCGCGCCAGAAGGCGCACAAGGAGCTCGTCGAGCTGTACCGCGAGATCGTCGACCAGATCCTCGACACCGGGGTGCAGGAGCGGGTGCTGCTGACCATCGCCAAGGAGGCCTACGACCTGGGCGATCGCGACACCGCGCGCGACTACTACCGCCGGGTGCTCGACGGCGCCGCCGATCACCTGATCGCCCTGGAGGCGCTGGAGAAGATCTACGCCGAGGGCCGCGAGCTGGAGCCGCTGCTCGAGATCTACTCGCGCCGGGCCGAGCTGGCCAGCCGCGAGGATCGGCGCGACGACTCGCTGCGCCGCCACTACCTGCTCTTGTCGGCCGACCTGTGCGAGCGCGAGCTCGGCCGCGCCGACGAGGCGGTGATCGCCCTTGAGAACGTGCTGCAGCTGTTCCCCGCCGACACCGAGGCGGCGCTGGGCCTTGAGCGCCTGTACAAGAACGGGGCGCGCTTCGCCGACCTCGCCGACCTCCTCGACCGGCGCCTGAAGTACGCCGCCGGCACCTCGGAGATCGTCGACCTGCGCTACCGCCTCGGCGTGCTGTTCGAGACCGAGCTGCAGAGCCCCGAGCGCGCCGTCGACAGCTACCGCCTGGCGATCGGCGTCGACCCGAGCCACGAGCCGTCGATCACCGCCCTGGAGGGCTTCCTCGACAGCCCGGACGAGCGCGTCGCCGCCGCCGCGGTGCTAAAGCCGGTCTACGAGGCGCGCGGCGCCTGGACCAGCCTCATCCGCACCTACGAGATCCACCTGGTAGCCGCCGAGGACCCGCCCAAGCGCATCGAGTACACCCGCGCCATCGCCGGTCTGTACGAGGAGAAGGTCGGCGACCTGAACTCCGCGTTCACCTGGTACGGGCGGCTGTTCCGCGAGCAGCCGGGCGAGCCGTGGACGCGCCAGCAGCTCGCCCGCCTGGCGTCGCTGCTCGAGGGCTGGCAGGCGCTGGCCGACATCTACCAGGTCTACCTCGACGAGCAGTCCTCCGACGCCGACCCGGCGGTGCTCGACGTGCTGCGCACCGCGGCCGAGATCTACGACCACCGGCTGGAGCAGATCGACCAGGCCAAGGACTGCTACCGCCGGCTGCTCGCCCAGCACACCGAGGACATGCCGGCGTTCGAGGCGCTGGAGGCGATGCTCATGCGGGTCGGGCGCTGGAACGACCTCTACAGCGTCTACCGCGACGCCGCCAACCAGACCCTGGTGCAGCCGCGCAAGAAGGACCTGCTGTTCAAGATCAGCCGCCTGCAGGAGGAGCAGCTCGACGACAAGTCGTCGGCGATCCGCACCTACCGCGAGATCCTCGATCTCGACAGCGACGACGAGGACGCGACGCTGGCGCTCGACCGGCTGTACATCGAGCTGGAGCGCTGGCCGGATCTGGCCGAGCTCCTCATCGTGCGCATCGAGCGCGCCGACCGCGCCGGCGCCGGCCAGCTCGGCAAGTGGATCGAGCTCAAGCTGCGCCTCGGCCGGCTGTACGAGCAGCGCCTCGGCGACCTGCCGCACGCCATCGACGCCTACGAGGAGGTGCTGGTCCGCGACGAGTACTCGCAGGAGGCCCTGGAGGCGCTGGAGCAGCTGCTCGGCAGCCTGCCCGAGCGCGACAGCTTGCGCTTCCGCGCCGCCCAGATCGTCGAGCCGATCTACAAGCGGGCCGACAAGTGGCAGTCGCTGGCCGGCATCTACGAGGTCGAGCTGCTGTTCATCGACGACAAGCCGCGGCGCATCGAGCTGTTCAAGGAGATCGCCCAGCTGCAGGAGCAGCGCGGCAACGACCAGACCGCGGCGTTCCGCGCCCTGTCGCGGGCGTGGAGCGAGGAGGCCAGCGAAGGCGAGGCGCGCGAGGAGCCGCTGTACCAGGAGATGCTGCGCCTCGCCGGGGCGCTGCCGTGCTGGCCGGAGCTCGTCGCCATCCTCGACAAGGCGGTCGAGAACTCGTACGACCGCGAGCTGCAGGCGCGGGTGTTCGCCCGCATCGCGACGATCTACGACGAGAAGCTCGAGGACCGCGAGCGGGCGATCGAGGCCTGGCGCAAGGTCACCGCGGTGCACGACGACTCGCAGGACGCCTGGCAGAAGCTGGAGCGCCTGCTGGTCCTGTCGATGCGCTACGGCGAGCTGGTGGTGGTGCTGGAGAAGCTGTTCACCCTCTGCCACGAGCTGCCCGAGCAGAAGCGGCTGCTTTACCACGCGGCGCAGCTTTACGAGCAGGTGCTGGGCCAGCCCGAGCGCGCCATCGCGACCTGGCGGCAGGTGCTGCAGCTCGACGAGCAGGACGGCCAGGCGCTCGACGCCCTGGGCCGCCTGTACGAGGGCCGCGAGGCGTGGCGCGACCTGTGCTGGGTCTACACCCAGCAGATCGAGCTGGCGGAGAGCGAGAGCGAGCGGCGCCCGCTGCGCTTCGCCATGGCCCGCGTCTACGAGGACAAGCTCAGCGACTCGTTCGAGGCGATCGGCGCCTACAAGGGCGCCCTGGAGGCCAACGAGCGCGACGCCGAAGCGGTGGCGGCGCTGGCGCGGCTTTACGAGCGCGAGGGTCAGTGGGCGGATCACCTGGAGGCCCTCGACAAGCTGGCGGCGCTCACCGACAGCCCCAGCGACGCCGCCAAGCGGCTCGAGCTGGAGCTGCAGGCGGCGCGGGTGACCGAGGAGAAGATCCAGCAGGCCGACGCCGCGATCCAGCGCTACCAGCGGGTGCTCGAGTTCGAGACCCCGGTGGCCCAGGACGTCGGCGACTGGATGTCGGCGGCCCAGGTCGAGCTGTCGGTGGTCTGGAACGCCGACCGCATGCGCCTGGTCCAGATCCAGGGCGAGGCGCGGGCGGCGCTGGAGCGCCTGGTGCAGCAGGGCGAGACCCGCGACGCGGCGGCCGCCGTGCTCGAGCCGCTGTACCGCAAGCAGAGCGAGTGGCGCCCGCTGGTCGACCTGCTGGAGCTCAAGCTGGCGGCCGAAGGCGACCTGGCGGATCGGCGGCGGCTGCTCGCCCAGATCGCCGAGCTGCACGAGACCGGCCTTGGCGACTCGCAGGCGGCGTTCGCCGTGTGGGGCCGCGTGCTCGCCGAGGACGCCGAGGACAGCGAGGCGGTGCAGCAGCTGGAGCGCCTGGCCGAGGCGCGCGGCGAGTTCAGCGAGCTGGCGCGCCTGTTCGAGGAGCGGCTGGAGGCCTCGGGCGACCCCGAGGTGCAGCGCGGCTTCGCCCTCAAGCTGGCGGTGCTCTACGAGACGCACCTGGGCGACGACAGCCAGGCGATCGCCCGCTACCGCCTGGTGCTGGCGCTGCCCGGCGAGCAGATGACCGGCCTTGGGGCCCTCGACCGGCTGCTGTCGCGCACCGGGGCGACCAGCGAGCTCGCCGAGATCCTCGAGCACGAGGCCGAGGTCTCCGAGGATGTCGAGGCGCAGGCCGAGTTCCTGTATCGCCTCGGGGAGCTGCGGGCGAGCTCGCTGTACGACCTGGACGGGGCGCTCGCGGCGTTCCGCAAGGCCCTGGAGCGCCACCCGCAGCACGCCGGGGCGCGCGCCGCGGTCGAGCGGCTCATCGCCTCGCCGGCCCACGCGCTGCTCGCCCTGGAGCTGCTGGAGCCGCTGGCCGAGACCGAGCGCG
>DAOMZC010000531.1:0-5059 GCA_035437965.1 Pseudomonadota bacterium | reverse complement strand
GCTCGCCAGACGGCGCGCGCCGCAGGCTCGGCAAATTTCCTCAGTCAGGCGAACAAACGATTGCCATTGCCGCGCGCGGCGGCAGAGGATCAGCGCATGGCGCGGCGCTTCAACATCACCGGTCCCTGTGTCCCGGGGCGCGACTTCATGGTCGATCTGTCGGCGCGGCTCAAGCGCCCGCTGCAGGCGATCGGCAGGGGCGAGTCGCTGCTGCTGGTGCGGGCGCGGCAGAGCGGCAAGACGACGCTCCTGCGCGAGCTCGCGGCGGCGCTGCGCCGACAGAACCTGGCGGTGGCGCTGTGCGCCATGCAGGTCGCCGAGGATCAGACCCTGACGGGCCTATTCCGCCACATCGAAGCGACGCTGCACAAGGCCTACCCGCTGCCCGCCCTGCCCAAGTGGGTGCCCACCGAGCCGCAGTCGCTGTCGTTCTGCGCCTGGCTCGGCGAGGCGCAGCAGAAGCTCGGGCGGCCGCTGGTGCTGATCCTCGATGAGTACGACGCGCCGCCGCGCAAGCTGGTCCTCAGCATGCTGCGCAGCTTCCGCAGCGCGCTGGCGCTGGCCGACGAGAGCCGGCCGTTCGTGCACTCGCTTACCCTGTGCGGCAAGACCCACGTGCGCGATCTGCGCGACGAGCTGCGGCCCTCGGGCGATGAGTCGCGGGGCAGCGGCTCGCTGTGGAACATCGCGCTGCCGCTGCCGCTGTCGTCGCTGTCACGCGCCGAGGTCGACGCCCTGCTCGACCAGTACACGGCCGACAGCGGCGTCCCCTGGCGGCGCGAGGCGCGCGAGGAGCTGTGGCACAAGACCCACGGCCAGCCGTGGCTGGTGTGCCGCATCGCCTACGAGCTCGACGAGCAGCTCGGCTGCCCGCGCCTCGAACCGGCGCCGCCCGACGCCGAGCCGCCGAGCTCGCGCGAGGGCGCTGGCCCGCCCTCGGTCGCCACGGTGCGCGCCGCGGCGGCGCAGCTCCTCGAAGAGGACTGCGTGCACCTCCTGTCGGTCAGCGATCTGCTGCTCGGCCGCCGCGACGCCCAAGAGCTGGTGCTGCGCCTGCTCGACGGCGAGGAGCTGCCGCTGTGCCGGGCCAACGAGGCGCAGTCCTACCTGCTCGACACCGGCGTCATCCTCCCCTCGGAGTCCGGGCGCTTCATCGAGCTGCACAACCCGATCTACGAGAGCTATCTCGGCCGCTGGCTACCAGAGCAAAGGTAGACGGCTCTAGACGGCGACGTTGGCGGCAGCCTTGCGCTTGCGGCGGATGGGCATGTGGGGCAGCTTGAAGCGGACCTTGGCGGGCTTCTTCACCCGCGGCAGCTTCACCTTGCCGCGCACCGGCGCCAGGTAGGGGATGTTCGGGATGTCCACCGGGGCCGGCTCGGCTAGATCGTCGATGCCGGCGGCGGCGCGGAACGCGGCCTCGGCGGCGGGCGAGAAATCGCCGCTCACGAAGTACTCGTAGCCGAGCCAGCCGAGGCGGCCCAGGCGCCGCTCCGCCGCCGCGAAGAAGTCGCGGCAGTCGAAGACCTCGGTGATGAAGTAGCGCTCGCGCATCGCCTCGGTGCGGGTGCGCTGGCTGTTCTTGGCGACGATCGGGGTGCTCAGCAGGATCCCGAACTGGCGGAAGTTGCGCACCCACTTGGAGAACTGCAGCTCCGCCGGAGCGGTGCCGTACGCCTCGGTGAACGCCGAGGTCATGAGGGCCAGGATCGCCGGCTCGACGCGGGTGGTCAGCGAGTTGCCGCGCTTGGTGATGCGGCAGCGCTCGGCGAAGGCGGGGGTGCCGATCGCGTCGTCGCCCAGGCGCCACAGATGGAGGAACAGCGCCTGGTACTTCTCGGTCAGGCGGTGGTGGGTGCTCTCGTGGCCGCCGTGGCGCTCGACGTCGCGGCGGGCGCAGTAGTTTACCAGCGGGTGCATCGCCAGATCGATGGCGCAGTGCGACAAGAGGCCCCCGACGAGCGCCAGCCGCTCGGCCTCGGTCAGGCCGGGCACGGTGCGGGCGGCGCGGATGTACGAGGCGACGAGCCGGTCGGGCTGCACCGAGTGCAGGCGGTACCCCCACGGCTCGTCGAGCGCCGGGGCGCCGAGGCCGTAGCGCACCGCCTCGAACACCATCGGCGCGTAGTAATACGGCAGATCATGAAAGATCGAGCCGAAGCGCGCGTAGATCGGCTCCGCCGCGCAGGCCTTGCGTAGCGCGGGCGGGCAGAGCGCGTTGTGCTGGACGAGATCGCCAAACGTCAGATGCAGCTGTGGCGCGGGCATGCCCAGATTCTAGCAAGAGGCCCTGTCGCTGGCAGGAGAATGTTCCGTTACGGAACCTTTTGATTTTTCTCCCGATGGCCCGACCGTAAGACAAGGCCAGCGACGGAGAATCAAAAAAGAGCGCCGGGGCGGTCGCGCAAGCGAGACCACACCGACGCAGAGGTCGGAACCGCGGCGCTTACAGCGCTTCGAAGACCGTGGTGTCGGAGGCCGGTGAGACCACCGCCCCGCGTCGACGTCGGACCACCAGTCCAAGGCCCAGGGTCCCCAGCCCAAGCAGCCCGAGCCCGTAAAGCGCCAGCCGCTCGCGCGCGGCTGCCCGCTCCGCGCGATAGGCGCGCCAGGCCCCGCACCGGTACGAGTCATCGGCAAGCGGCCGGAGCTTCGCGTGCCCCGGCTGGCTCGCCTCGGCGACGAGCATCTGGTGAGCCGCCGCGACCGCCGCCGCCGCATCGGCGATGCCGGCCCCGTAGTGGCTGTCGTGCTTGCCGCGATACTGCGCCGGCCGCCGCGCCGTCTTCTGCAGCAGCTGGGCGACCTGCTCCGGGCTGCGCACCCCCTGGCTGACCAGGAGAGCCGCCACGCCGGCGATGTGCGGCGACGCCATCGAGGTCCCCATGAACAGCAGGTAGTCCTGCTTGCTGATGTTGCCCGGCGTCACCGTATTCTGCAGGACGCCGTCGGGGAGCCCGTCGTTGTTCTGGTCGAGCCGGGTGTTGCCGCCGGGCGCCGCGATGGTGATCTCCTTGCCCCAGTTCGAGTAGAACGTCGTCGCCTCGTCGTACTGGGTGGCGGCGACGGCAATCGCGCCGAGGTTGGCGGCCGGGAAGCTGACCTTGCCGCGACCATCGTTGCCGGCGGCGCAGACCACCACCACGCCCTTGTCGTGGGCGTACTTCACCGCCTTGGCCAGCACCTGCGAGTTGTACGGGCCGCCGAGGCTCATGTTGATGACCTTGGCCCCGTGGTTGGCCGCCCAGCGGATGCCCTGGGCGATCCCGGTGACGCTGCCCGAGCCCGAGCCCGACAGGACCTTGATCGGCATGATCTTGGCCTGGTAGGCGACGCCGGCCACCCCGACGCCGTTGTGGGTCGTCTGGGCGATGGTGCCGGCGACGTGGGTGCCGTGGCCGTGGTCGTCGCGCGCGTCGGGGGTGTCATCGACGAAGTTCCAGCCGGGGACGAGCTCGGTGCCCTGCAGGTCCTCGACCGGGGTGACGCCGGTGTCGACCACCGCGACCACCACGCCTTCGCCGCGGTTGTAGGTCCAGGCCTGCGGCATGCGGATCTGGTCGAGGTGCCACTGGTAACGGTACTTGGGATCGTTGGGGACGAAGCGGCCGCGCTGGTCGTCGTCCTGCGGGCGCGGCGCGCCCTGGGTGATCGCCACCGGCAGGGCCTCGTCGCTCGGCCGGGTGAGGGCGGTGGGCGCGGTCTCGGGGATCTGGTAGGTGAGGGTGAAGTCGGCCGCCTCGACGTGCGGGTCGGAGCGCAGCGCCGCCAGGAGGGCGGTCAGCTGGGCGGCGCCGGGCGACTTGTTCCCTGCCTCGGGCTGCAGGCGGAACAGGTGGTCCTGCCGCGAGAAGCGCGAGTACTGCTGGAGGTGGGCCTTATAGCGGTGCGCGAAGCTGTCGACCTCGGCGTCGGTCATCTGATCGTCCAGGTCGACCACCAGCTCGGGGGTTGCCGGGGCCTCGGCGACTGCTGCCGCCGCGACCTCGGTCGGGGCCGCCGGGTGGTTGCCGGCCGCCGCGGCGAGCGTCCCCCAGAGGCCGAGCGCGCCGAGCTGAATCATCGACAGAGTGCGTCTTTTTGCCGTCGTCACTTTAGTTCTCCGCCTGCTGATAACGAAACGGGCTGCAGCGCAAGCGTGCTCGCGCCATCTGCCTGAGTCTAGCAAAAGCCACGCGGAATCGCCGCCGGCCGGGGTCAGCCGCGACGGCGAAGCAGGGCGGTGAAGGCGGCGGCGTCGCAGCAGCGCAGGAACTGGTTGTGCTCGTGCTCCCAGCTGAGCGTCGAGGTCGGCCGCGGACCGTAGTCGTGGCCGGGGTAGAGGCGGGTCTCTTCGGGCAGCTCGCCGAGGAGCTGCAGGCTGGCAAACAGCTGCGCCGCGCTCGCGGGATCGCGCGGCCGGCCGCAGCTGCCGACGAACAGTGTGTCGCCGGTGAGCACCGCCGCCAGCGCCGGCAGGTAATACGAGCGCCCCGCCCGCGTGTGCCCCGGCGTCGGGAGGACCGCGATCGTCAGGCTGCCGCAGCGCAGCTCCTCACCACCGGCGAGCGGCACCAGCTCCAGGGCCTGGCCGGCGGCGGCGCCGAGCTCGCGGACCGGGTCTTGCTCGCCGGCGCCGATATAGATCGGCAGCGGGCCGACGCGGCGGCAGAGCTCGGGCACGCCTTCGATGTGATCGAGGTGGCTGTGGGTGAGCAGCACCGCCGTCACCCGCAGGCCGAGCGCGGCGACGGCGGCGAGAATGCGGTCGACCTCGAAGGCGGGGTCGCAGACGACGCAGGCGCCGCTGCTCGGGTCGCCGACCAGGGTGCAGAAGTTCTGCACCAGCCCGACCTCGAGCTGCCGGATGATTCCGGTCGCCTCCGCAAGCGCCGGGTCAGAAGGGTCGATCGTCGTCATGGCCTAGGCACCGACGCTCGCCCGCAGGCGGTCGAGCTGCGCCAGGGCCGCCGTCGCGGAGGGTCGCGCCGCGGGGTCGGGCGCCAGCAGCCCGGCAAGGAACTCCGGCAGCCCGGGTGGTGCGCCGCGCTCGGCGAGCTCCGCCCAGCGCTCGTCGGGG
>DAOMZC010000530.1:0-5064 GCA_035437965.1 Pseudomonadota bacterium | reverse complement strand
CCGCGCGCTCACAGGATGCGCAGCTTCGGTGACCGCTGCGGGGCTCGGCTCGCCGGTGGCGTCGCGCTTGCGGTCACAGGCTCGCGGGCGGCGGGCGTCGCGGGTGGCGTGAACTGGTAGCGCGTGCCGTCGGCGCTGAGGCTATATTCCCACCGGCTGCCGCCGCTGGCGAGGAACCCGGCGACGGCGTCGGGGTCGGCCCCGATGGGCGCCCCGGCGCGCGCGACCTCGGCGCGGATCGCCGGCAGCACCTTCTGTAGCAGACTCGGCGACAGCCGGACCTTGCCGCGATAGCCGGGGACGCCGCGGGCGTACGGGCAGTCCTGGGCGAGGAACCCGCCGCCGAGCGCCTCCTGCGCGGTGTGGCACCACGGGGCGAGCTCGAAGCGCCGCTCGTAGACGCTGCAGCTGTAGCGGCCCGCCTCGTCGCGGGCGAGGAACTTGCAGCGCAGCTCGTCGACCACCACCGCCAGGCCGTTGACCGGAATGGCGAAGTGGCACGACACCCCGCAGCGGCGGCACAGCGCCTCGTGCTCGGCGGGCGAGAGGTCGGCGAGGCCGGGGCGCTCGGACATCAGCCGGGCTGGCCGCCGCGCTGATCGATCGCGTTGATCGCGTTCTGCAGCGCCGGACCCTTGCGCAGGCACGGCCAGCAGTCGGTCTGCCCGCCGGGCCCGCAGCCGGTGTTGACCTGGAGCGACCGCAGGTACTTCTGCACCCGCGCCCCGCCGTGCTGGCCGGCCCGGGTGAGCAGCGCCTTTTTCTGATCACAGCGCGCCGCGGCGCGCAGGTCCAGGAGCAGCACCCCCTCGGGGGAGGCGAGCTTGCGGACGCTCTCTTTGGTCAGGCTCTGGCTGAACTTGCCGTGCCAGGGCTCCATCGTGGTCCGGTCGGCCAGGTCGATGAGGATGTCGACCCCGTGCTCGCCCATCGCCGTCTCCAGGAACCCGATCGCCGATTCCGAGCTCTCGGGCACGAGCGCCGCGTCGGCGACGACCTGCCCCATCGCCTCGTCGGACGGCGTGCTCGGGTCGAGCTGGAGCAGCGGCACCAGGGCCCGCAGCGCCTCGACATAGTTCTTCTTGGCGGCCTGGGCGCGCACCAGGGCGCGGTGGCAGCGGGCATCTTTGGGATACTTGGCGACCAGCGCCTGCAGCGCCGCCACCCCCTGCTCGACGCCGCGCTCCATCTCGCGATCGGTGGCAAAGCCCGCCATGGCGGCGATCGGCGACGGCCGGCGCCGCGTCGGCTCGCCGCTCGGCCAGGCGAGCACCAGCACGACCAGCGGCAAAAGGAGGATCGCCCCGACGACCAGCCCGAGCACGGTCTGCGACACCTCGCGCATCTTGGGCGGCAGCCGCCCCCGGATGAAGCCGAGCAGCCCGCGCCACCACACCGGCACGTGGGTGCGGGTCGCCGTCCACGCCCGGATGAGCCCCCGGCGGATGACCGGCCAGACGACGGTGCGGCTCAGGTGGCCGGCCTCCTTGGCTGTATCGCGCACCCGCTCGCCGAGCGTGGGCGGCGGCGCCGGGGCGAGCACGGCCGGGTTGGCGGTGTCCGGACGGAGGATCGCCAGGTCGACGACGCTCGGGGCGCGCAGCTTGGCCGGCCCCGCCTCGGTGCCACCGGGATGCTTCACCCCCGGCTGCACCGGGTCGACGGTGGTCGCGCCCGAGACCTCATCCGCCGCGCCCGGCTTGGCCAGCCCCGACATCGCCGCGGCCAGCGCGCTGCCCGAGCTGCCCGAGCTGCTTGGATCTTTGCCCGCGCCGGTGGTCCGGTCGACCCCGTCCGCCGGGGTCGGCGCCAGGGCATCGGTGACCCCCTGGCCCGCCCGCATCACCGTCGCCTGGTCCGAGGCCGAGTTGCGCTGCGGCCCGCCCACCACGATCGGCCCCGAGGTCGGCATCACCATGCGGTGCAGCGCCTGCGACGGCTCGAAGCGCAGGCCCTCGGAGGCGGCGATCTGATCGATCGTGTCGAGCACCGCCCGCGCCTCCTGGGGCCGCTTGTCGGGCCGCTTCTCCAAGAGGCGCATGATCAGCTGCTCCAGCACCGCCGGCAGCTTCAGCGTCGGGGCGCGCTCGGAGATCGGCGGCACCTTGCCGATCACGTGCTGCTTGAGGAGCTCGGAGGGATCGTCCCCGGGGAACGGCGGCTCCCCGGTGAGCAGCTCGTACATGATGACGCCGAGCGAGTACAGATCGGTGCGGCCATCGACCTCGGCCCCCACCGCCTGCTCAGGGGCCATGTAGGTCGGGGTGCCGAAGATCGTCCCGTGGCGGGTGAGCGCCTCCGAGCGCGTGACATCGCCCTCGGTGGCGAGCAGCGCCTCGACGCGCACCTTGGCGAGGCCGAAGTCGAGCACCTTGACGAAGTCGACGTCGCCCTCGCGCTGGGCGAGCATGATGTTCTCCGGCTTCAGATCGCGGTGGACGATGCGCAGGGCGTGGGCGCGGACCAGGGCGCTGGTCACCTGGCGGGCGATGTGCAGCACCCGCTGCGCCGGCATCGGACCCCAGGACAGGAGGTCGCGGAGGTTACTGCCGTCGACGTACTCCAAGACCAGGAACAGCGCGTCGTCCTCGGTGCGCCCGAGGTCGGTGGCGGCGACGACGTTGGGGTGATCCAGGTGGGCCGCCGCCAGCGCCTCGCGCTCGAAGCGGGTCACCATCTCCGGGTTCTGCATCAGATCGGGGTTTAGGACCTTGAGCGCCATCCGCTTGCGGATGAGGGTGTGCTCGACCTGGTAGACGGCCCCCATGCCGCCCTCGCCGATGAGCGAGATGACCCTGTAGCGACCGCCGATGGTGCTGCCGATGCGCTTGTGAACCAGGTCCGCGGCTGCCTGGGCGGCGGCCTCGGGCCCGTTTGGATCTGGTGTGGCCATCGTAACTAAGATAACCGAATCTCGAGCCGGCAGGGGACTTGGCCCTGACCTGGACCTGACAGTCGGCTACAGGTGGGGAGCGGAGCGGCGCGGCGCCCGCCGCGGGTCATCCGGCGCGCGGGCCCACGGCCGCGGCGGCAGACAAGGACGGGCTAGCTCCCGTCGCTGCGCTTGCAGAACAGCCGCAGCGAGGCGGGCTGGTCGGCGCCGCCGTAGGGCATAAGGCCGATCTCATCCCAGCCGAGGCCACCCAGGCACTCGGCGAGCTTGCTCGGATCGTAGCGGCGGAAGCGGAACAGCGAGAACTGGCGATCGGCGCGGCCGCGCGACTGCACCGTCGCCACCGCGTCCAGGGCGTAGCTGCCGGGGACCGGGCACTGGGTGTCCAGGTTCCAGTGGAACTCGACGCTCAGGACGTCCTTGCAGTGGCGCCAGATGGGACCGCTCAGCCACGCCGCGTGCGCCGGCGAGACGCCGCTCGACCAGGTCTTGTCGCGCTTTTTGATCTCGGCCGGGTCGTCGACCGAGCCGCGCGCCACCTGCATGTCGAGCAGCAGCAGATCGCCGCGCGAGCAGCCAAGGAGGCTGTGCTGAAAGAACCGCGGCTCGTTGTCGAGGTTGGCCAGGGTCCCGCCGAGCATGCAGAACACCCGCCGCCGCTGCAGCCGGGCCGGCGTGTAGTAGAGCTGGGTGTAGAGCGGCATGTGGTGGAAGTTGCACTGCATGCCCCACACATGGACGTTGGGGATCCCGGTCAGGGTGTCGGCGGCGTGCTTGTAGGCGCAGCTGAGGAGCGGCTGGCTGATGTCGAGCAGGCACAGCTCGATGCTCGGGGCGTGGGCCTCCTCGATGAGGTGCTGGACCAGCCGCACCTCCAGCGTCCCGTCGCCGGCGCCCAAGGCGATGACGTTCAGGCCGACCGGCCCGCTGGCGGCGACGATGCGCTTGGCCGCGTCGGCAAGCGGCGTGCTCGCCCGCAGGCTGGCGGCGATCGCCGACTGCTGGCACATCGCCATGTAGGCGGCGGCGCTCTGGTGGTCGAGGTAGGCGTTGGTCTGCTCGACGTGGCCGCCGGCGCCGTTCAAGAACCGCCCGAGGTCCATGACCATGCGCACCGGGTCATAGGTCGGGGTAATGAAGCAGTTGAGCTCCGAGCTGACCTCGGCCTTCTCGACGACGGTGGTGCGCTCGGCGGCGGGCGGCGCGGGGTGGCCCGGGACGTCGCTCCAGCTCAGCTTGAGCTCGGCGACGCCGATGAGCCGGATGAGGGTCGCCCGGCTCGGCGGGTGGCGCGCCGTCTCGATGAACTTGATCGTCGCGTCCGAGAGCTTGGCCTTGCGGGCCAGCTGCACGCGCGAAAAGCCGGCGGCGTTGCGCTTGTCGCGCAGCAGCTTGCCAAACTCCTGCATCTGCTTGGTGCTGAGCGGCTGGCCCGCCCGCTTCATGATCACCGAGGTGCCCGAGCTCTCGGCGAAGTGCACCACGTCTTGGACCATCCCGATGTACTCGATCCACGTCGGCTGGCGCTCGGCGGGCTGCTCGGCGGCCAGCGCCTGCAGCTGCTCCACAAGATCCAGGGCGTGGAGGCGCACGGAGCGCAGCCGCTCATCTTGGGCCTGGGCGGTCTTTTCCTGTTCGTCTTGCGCTTCGCCTGTCGGACTGTTCACGAGCGCTGGGGTCTGCATGAGGGTCCTCCTATTGGCACGGTCTCGCGGCTCAGCCGGACCGGGATCTGGTTACTCCGTTGTGTTATTACCTTTAATTCCCTGTTACCCATTTTTGTCACTCGAATTTGGTGTTATTTGGTGCTTTGTGTCTGGTATTTCCATTTCCACATTTAGGTATGCGCATTGCCATGTAACGGTATTTTTCGCTACCTCTCTACAAAGCAACAGATTCGGCCTACCTTCACCCACCACAAGCAATTCTGGTCACGGCTATCATGCCGTTCGCGATGCGGCAACTAAAATGCATTTCCCTCTATGTGAATAGCCGCGCGAATAGCCGGGCGAATAGCTGAGCGGAAAGTTTATTGCTGCACTGGCCGGAAAAGTCACTGAGATGAACTCGCTTATGAGGTTCAGGATGGCTGCTCTACGTTTGATGGGTTGCAAGGGAGCACTGCAATGAGGGGGCTGCGGCTGGACACCCCGCCGGCCAGCGCCGCTGCC
>DAOMZC010000529.1:0-5067 GCA_035437965.1 Pseudomonadota bacterium | reverse complement strand
AGCATCAAGACCAGTAGTCAGCGATTGGAAACGGCAACGCGGATGTTAAGCCGGTAAATGTCCCTACCCAAAGGACGGCCTGAGGTATCGTTTCGCGACGAGGTGAAGCGCCTGCGAATCGGCGACTTCGGTGCGGAACGCAGAAATAGCCAGCAGACAGGGAGCGGCCGAAGTTCCTGCTTGCCGTCGGGCTGCAGTCGCTACTACTATGTGGTCCCTGCGATTCATGCTGACCCCGCCCGCCGCGCCAATCCCTGACCCCAGCACCCGGCTTCCCGTGGAGGCCGGGGAGGCCGGGGAGGGTGTAGAGTGGATCATCGACGCGCACGGCTGCCGGCCGGCGGCGCTCTGCGCTCTGGCCGAGCTGGAGGCGATCTTTGCGCAGCTCGTCGCCGACCTCGGCCTGCGTCCGATCGGGGCGCCGCTGTGGCATCAGTTTCCGTCGCCGGGGGGAATCACCGGGCTGTGGCTGATCAGCGAATCGCACCTGTGTTGCCACACCTTCCCCGAGAACGGGCACGCCGCCTTCAACCTGTACTGCTGTCGCCCGCGCCCGCCCTGGCCGTGGGAAGCGCAGCTGCGCGCCGGCCTGGGAGCCACCGCGGTGACCGTGCTCAGCCTGCGCCGCGCGGGGCTTAAATGAGCAAGCTGGCCCGCTGCCCGGAGTGCGGCGGCGACGTCGCTTTTGCGCACCCGGCTTCAGTGCTGAGCGTCTGCGCGTACTGCCGCAGCGTGCTCCGCCGAACGGACCGCGAGAGTCTGGACCTGCGCAAGCTCGGCCAGGTCGCCCCGGTGGTGGAGCTCGGCTCGCGCCTGCAGCTGGGCATGCGGGGCGCGGCGTACGGCGGCTTCACCGTCATCGGGCGCCTGCAGCTGGACCACGGGGCGGGGACCTGGGACGAGTGGTATCTGGGTCTGGACAACGGCAAGTGGCTCTGGCTGGCCGAAGCGCAGCGGCGCTTCTACCTGACGGCCAAGCTCGGTCGCGCGATCGACCCGCCGCCCTTCGCCAAGGCGCACCTTGGCCGCGCCGTCCGCCTGGACGTTTCTGCCGAAGATGCCGCCGCGGTTTCGCCCAAGGCCGAAGAGCTGGTGATGCACATCGCCGAGGTCAACACCGCCACCATCGTGTCGGCGCAGGGCGAGCTGCCCTGGCTCTTTGACCCCGGCGAGAAGCTGCGCTACGCCGACTTGTCCGGACCGCGCCGGGCCTTCGCGACGCTGGATTATGGCCCGCCGGCGCAACCGGATGCGGAGGTCGAGGTCTACGTCGGCCGCGAGCTCGATCTTGCCGAGCTGCAGCTGGACCTGCCGGTCGGCAAGGAGCTGGAACCGCCGTCGATCAAAGCCGCCCGCCTGCAGTGCCCGCAGTGCCAGGGGGCTCTGGAGCTGCGCGCCCCCGACCGAGCCCTGCGGGTCACCTGCCCCTACTGCCATGCGCTGGTCGACTGTGCCAAAGAGCCGCTCAAGGCGCTGGCGACGCTCAAGATCGATCCCGGCGAGGAGCCCCGCCTGCCGCTAGGGAAGCAGTTCACCCTGCGCGATCAAGGCTACACCGCCATCGGCTTCTTGCGCCGCCGCACTGCCACGGACGTGACCTGGGATGAGTATGTGCTGCTGCCCGCGCCCGCCGCTCCCGCCGCTCTGGGCAGCGCCGAGCTCGCGACCGGCTTCGCCTACCTGATCGATTCTGGCGGCCATTATACGCTGGCCCGCCCGATCTCCATCGCCGAGGTCGAAGACGTCGCTGGCGGCCAACAAACCCGCCGTCGCTACCAGGGTCTGGAGTATCGCTTCGTCGAGGGCTGCAACCCGAGCGTCGTCCAGCTCATCGGCGAGTTCCCGTGGGCCGTCGCGATCGGCGAGACCGTAGCGGTCAAGGACTATGCCCGCGAAGGCAGCATGCTGTCCGAGGAGTCGACCTCCGGCCCCGACCGGGCGGAGCTGCAGATCTCGCTGGGAACCTACCTGGACCCCCAAGAGGTCCACACCGCGCTCGGCCTGACCAAAGAGCGCGACCGGCGGCGCTACGTGGCGCCGCACCAGCCCAACCCGCACCGCGCCGCGGTGGCTCGCCAGGGCCGCATCGCCCTCTTGTTTGCCTGCGTCATGGCGCTGCTCATGGGATGGTTTTCCCAGCGGGCTGCTTCTCAGGGGGCCGAGCAGTACTTTTCCGGCCAGACCGTGCCCGGGGTGACTCCCACCGCAGAACATGCATTCCTCAGCGAGCCCTTTACCCTGGGCAAGAGCTCCGCGGGTCCGGCGGCACTGGAGATCGAGCTTTATGCGCCGCTGCAGAATAGCTGGCTGGGCGCCGACATCGCCCTCATCAACGAAGACGACGGCACCGTCCGCGCGGTCAGCGCCGAGCTCTCATACTACAGCGGCATCGACGAGGGCGAGTCGTGGAGCGAGGGCCACCGCAGCACCACCGTGACCCTGCCGGCGGTGCCCCCGGGTCGCTATGTGCTGCGCATCGAGCCGGACTGGCCCGCTCTGCAGCCGTGCGACCGCGCCGTCGACTGCGGCCCGGGTTCGTGGGAGTGTCAGGAGGGCAGCTGCCAGCGCCCCTGCCAGCTCGCCGAGGAGTGCGGCGGCGAGCTGCTCTGCGTCGCGAAAAAGTGCACGCCGGCGGCCGTATCCTACCGGGTCAGCCTGCGCTGGGGCGACTGGCGGCCCGGGTGGGCTCTGCTTTTCCTGGGTCTTATGGCCCTGGTTCCGCTTTTCAGCTTCCTGCGCCTGCGCGCCTTCGAGCAGCGCCGCGCTGAGGACAACTAGCATGCGATGGCTATATCCAAGCTTCTGCCTGGGGCTCCTGCTCCTCTACGCGGGCATCGAGCTGCGCGGCTGGGGGCTGGAGCCGGGGCAGCGTTCGCAGGTTCCGCTGAGCGTGCGCCAGTCGCCCGGCGGCTATCGCTCTTTCCACTTCTGGCACAGCGGCCTGCACGGAGGAAAGTAGATGTTGCAATACTGGGAGAGCCACGCGGCGCAGCTAGCGTCCGCCCTGATCTATTCACTCATCGGCATCCTGATGTTCGGGCTGACGTTCCTGGTCCTGCGCAAGATCGTGCCGTTCAACCTGATCAAAGAGCTGGAGGAGGACCAGAATATCGCGCTGGGAATCGTCATTGGCGCCATGATGATCGGGATCTCGCTGATCATCGCCGCCGCCATCCACTGAGCGCATGAAATCCCTACAGATCCCGCTGCTCTTCCTGAGTGTGCTGGTCATCGCCACCTGCGGCCTGGGCTACGAGCTGATCGCGGGGACGGTCGCCAGCTACCTGCTCGGCGACTCGATGACCCAGTTCTCCATTGCTATCGGGGTCTACCTGAGCGCCCTGGGCATCGGCGCCTACCTGTCGCGCTTCATCGAGCGTGAGCTGGCGGCGCGCTTCATCGACATCGAGCTGGCGGTGGCGCTGCTCGGCGGGGCCTCGGCGGGCATCCTGATGCTGGCGTTTGCCCACGAGACCTGGTTCCGGCCGGTGCTCTACGGATCGATTCTGGGCACCGGCACCCTGGTTGGCCTGGAGATTCCGCTGCTGCTGCGCATCCTGAACACCCGCATGGAGTTCAAGGAGCTCGTGGCACGCGTGCTGACCGTGGACTACGTCGGTTCGCTGGCCGCGTCGCTCCTATTTCCGCTGCTGCTGGTGCCGCACCTGGGCCTCATGCGGACCTCGCTGCTCTTTGGGCTGCTCAACGCGGTGGTGGCGCTGTGGAGCACCTTCCTTCTGCGCGCGGAGCTGCGGCAGACCACCGGCCTGCGGGTGCGCTGCGCCCTGGTCATCGCGCTGCTGCTGACCGGCTTGGTGCTGGGCGAGCGGCTGACCGCGCTGGGCGAAGACGCGCTTTACGCCGATGAGATCGTGCTGGCGCGCTCCTCCCCTTATCAGCGGATTGTCGTCACCCGCGGGCGGGGCAGCTTCCAGCTCTTCCTGAACGGTGGCCTGCAGTTCAGCTCTGCCGATGAGTATCGCTACCATGAGGCTCTGGTCCACCCACCGATGATGGCGGCCTGGCGGTCGCTCGGCCGCGCGCCGACGCGGGCCCTGGTGCTCGGCGGTGGCGACGGGCTGGCGGTGCGGGAGCTGCTTCGCTATCCGGAGCTTCAGGAAGTGGTGCTGGTCGACCTCGACCGCGCCGTAACCGAGCTCGCGGCGCGCCACGTGCTGCTGCGCCAGCAGAACCAGGGGGCGCTTACCTCGGCGCGGGTGCGCGTGGTAAACGACGACGCCATGCGCTGGCTGCAGACGCCGGCGGCGACGGAGCGGCCCTTCGATCTCATCATCGCCGACTTCCCCGATCCCAGCAGCTTCGCGGTCGGTAAGCTCTACACGACCCGGTTCTACGGCCTGCTGCGGCGGGTGCTGCACCCTCGGGGCGCGCTGGTCGTGCAGAGCACCTCGCCGCTGCTCGCCCGGCGCTCCTACTGGTGCATCGCCCACACTCTGCGGGCCGCCGGCTTTTCAGTGTGGCCGTATCATGCCTTCGTGCCGTCGTTTGGCGAGTGGGGCTACATGCTGGCGCAGCCGCCGGGCGCCGACCAGCAGCTGCCTCCGGAAGGCGTCCATCTGCCCGCCGGCCTGCGCTACCTGGATGAGCGGTCGCTGGCATCGCTGTTCGTGCTCTCTCCGGATATGGGAGAAGTACCGGCGGACGTCAACCGCCTCAACAACCAGCTCCTGGTCTCCTACTACGAGCAAGAGTGGCGGCGGTGGAACTGACGCGCCGGCAGTGGCTGCTGGCGACCGGAGCGCTGGCAGCGGGCAGCTGCCGCGGCAGCCAGAATGGACCCAGGTGGGCGGGCGAGTTCCTCGGACCCGACCCGAAGTGGGGGCACCTGGTCCGCGACCCCCAAGTGGACCAACACCCCGACCGCGAAGGGCGCGCCGATGTCGTGATCCTGGGCGGCGGCGTGTCCTGGCAGTCGGCGGCGTGGGCGCTCGCGCGGGCGGGCGTCCACGACTTCGCGGGGCGCGAGATGGATGAGCAGCCCGGCGGCACGGCGCGCAGCGGCAGCGGCCCGGTCAGTCAGTTGCCGCTCGGCGCCCACTACCTGCC
>DAOMZC010000528.1:0-5081 GCA_035437965.1 Pseudomonadota bacterium | reverse complement strand
TCTTCCCAAGCCGCGGCAGCGCGCGGCCGGCGCCTCCTTTACCTTATCCGCCACTGAGGGAGCGACTCGGCCGCGTGACGCGCCAGCGGAGTCCGTTGCCTGAACGGAATGAAAGCGGACCGATTCCTCCGGAAGAACCGGCTCCCTGGCAGCTGACTATTGAAATGGGACTGATCGCAAAGATGAGAAAGACGGAGTGAAAGGCAGCGCCCTTAGCGCCGGGCTTCAGGTCTGTGAAGACGGTGTTTTTGGCTCCGCGGCCGGGTTGCCGCTCGGCTCACCGCCGCGCCGCGGGACCCCGCGCTCGGTGGCGGTGCGCAGCGGGATCAGTACGTGCTGCTTGATGCCGCTCGGGAGCTCATTGAGGAGCTCGGACATCTGGAACATCGCGACCATCGCCCCGACGATCCGGATCCACTGGTTCTTCGCCGAGTGCAGCGCGTCATCGGTCGGCGCGATGGGCAGAGACAGGCGCTCCTGCTCCTTGTCGCCGAGCTCCTTTCCTACCGTAATCCAGCGCTCGATGATCGTCAGCAGCGAGCGGCCGCCGACGAACATTGCCTTGAGCAGCTGGCGATCGGCGGCCGGCAGCCCATCGAGGATCTGCTGCAGCAGCGCCGCGTTGCCCGCCGCCGCCTGGTAGGGCTGCTTGGCCATCTTGCGGCCCCCGGGGAGCATCAGCTGGTGCAGCCGCTCCCAGCGCGCGCGCAGCTCGTCGTCCTCAATAAGGAGCCGCATGGCCTGGCACAGACAGTCGATTCCCTGCACCAGATCTTCCTGCTCGGCATCGAGCGCGTAGACATCTTTCTGCAGCGAGCTGGCGCGGATCTCGTCCTGCGACTGGCTGGCCAGCAGCACCTGGTGAGCCTCGCGCAGGCGCGACAGCAGGCTGGCTACCTCGGGCACGCCGGCGAGCGCCTGATGCGCCGGATCGTTGGGATCGAGGTAGGTCTGGCTCAGCATCAGCATATCGCTCAGGCTCAAGCGGCTCAGGTGCATTGCAGGGCTCCCCAAAGTGCACGATAAGTGCAGTCCGCGCTTATGTTAACAGGCAAACGGCCGCAGAAATAGTCCTAACAAGCCCGCCTGTGTTGACGCCGGCCGCGGCTCGGCCTTACCTGCGCTGGCCGCTGGCGCTGATCGCTACCTTGGCTTGAGCGGCGGCACGAGTGCCTTCTTGTCGTGCCTTCTTGGCGGGCCTGGCCGCGGAAAGTTAAAGTCTGGCTCATGCAATCGACAGCGCTTAAGACCGCACTCCTACTGTTTGTCTCCAATCTCTTTATGAACACCGCCTGGTACGGACACCTCAAGTGGAAGCCGCGGACGGCGATCGTCGCGATTGTCCTAAGCTGGGGCATCGCCTTTTTCGAGTACTGCATCGCCGTCCCCGCCAACCGCCTTGGCCACACCAGCTACAGCGCCGGACAGCTGAAGGTCCTTCAGGAGGCGATGTCGCTCGCCACCTTCATCATCATCTCGCAGCTTGTCCTTGGCGCGCCGTTCACCTGGCGCCTGGCGGCCGGCTTCGGCCTCATCCTCGCCGGCGTCGCCGTCGCTTTCTGAGCCCGGCGGGCCGCAGTCGCAGAGCGCGCTGCCGGACGCGCTCAGACCCCGAGCGCCCGCCGCAGCGCCGAAGCGCTCATTCCTGTGTTGTAGACCGGCGTACCCGGCTCGAACGAGCGCCCGCGATCCAGCTCCCCGACTATTACCGGGGCGAAGCCGGCATCGACGGCGAGCTGCGCGGCCACCTGCAGCGCTTCGGCGTCATCGCCGGCGAGCGGAATCCCCAGCCGGTCGCCCAGCCGGTTCGCCTCGTTCTGCAGCGTCTTGAAAAAGACCGTGTTGAACGCTCTTACGACCTTGGCCATGGGCAGGTGCCCCGCGGTCCACACCCCGGTCCCGCGTCCGTTGGCGATCACCTCCTGCGCGATCGCGCCATCGCGCGCCGGGTAGGGATTGGCGGTGTCCAGTACCACCTTATCCTTCAGGAGCGCGGAGAGCCGCTGCCCGAGCTCGGGAGTCGCGACGAGCGGCACCGCCCACAGCACCACCGGTCCGAAGCTCGCCGCCGCTTCGACCGTATCCACGGTGGCCCGCGGCCCCAGCCGGCTCACCAGGTCATGGAGCTTCTCGGGATGGCGGTTGGCGAAGCACACCTCGTGCCCCGCGTTGTGCCACAAGGTGCCGAGCGTGCCACCGATCATGCCGGCTCCCAGAATACCTATGCGCATATGCTTCTCCGTGGTCCGCAGTTGGCTGTTGATGAAGCTACCCGAGTTTATCATTACCCACGGTTATCCGGGGCAGTCCGCTTGGCCCAAGCGCCGGTGCCGGGGTCTGGAAGTGTGGGTCTCATGGCACAAGACGTAGGAGTCCGCGCACCAAAGAGGAGCCGCTCGGCATGGGGAGGCCGCCGATCAAGACGTTGGCAACACCCTCGACCAGCACGCCCGGTGTTCCCGCGGGAGCTGCCGGGTCAAGGCCCATGAGGCTACTTATGGCATCGCTAAGCTGGTCCTGGGCTTTTTCAGCCAGCTGGCTGGTCCGGGCCATGGTCACTGCCTCCATGGCGGCCTCCCGCCCGGCCGGGCAGTCCTCGGCGCTGCGCAGGGCGTCGGCGGCGGCGGCGTTCTGCTCGGCGAAGTCTGCGACGTCTTCGACTTTGTGCTCGCCGTGCAGGGCCTGCTGGGCCGCGTGCAGAATCCGCCGCCGCCGCGGGCTCCGGCCGGGCAGCGGCGCCGCCTGGCAGTGAAACGTGAGGTCGAGCATGCGCACGGCGCGCTCGCCTTCGATCACCACGTTGGCGGACCCGGTAAAGACTTCATAATACGGCGACACCCCGCAGCAGGTCGGGCTCACCCCCAGAGCGCCGTTCAGCACGGCCGGCATGCCGCCGATAAGGACTCCGTTACTGAAGCCGAGGACCACCGGACCAAGCGGCACCAGCGGGACATAAGGAGGGTGCGCCGGGTGGGCATGCGGCAGCCCGACCGCCAGCGCGCCCACCGTCACCGCCGCCGCCGGCGGAAGCGCCAGCGCCCGGGTGCTGCGGGCGAGGGCGGGCTGGATTTCGTCGCGCGGCCTGGTCAGCAGGCTGCAAGACTCTTCCGCGAGCGCCAGGAGCCTCTGTAAGGAGGTCTCGGGCCGTGCAGCGCCCGTATCACCCCGGGCGTCTGCGGAACCCGCGGCATCTTCAGAGTCTGCCGCGACCGCGGAATCTTCAGGACCTGCGGAGTCTGTAGTATCTGCAGTAGCTCCGGAACCTGTACGGCGTGCAGAGTCTGCGCCTCTTCCGGAGTCTGCGTCATCGTCGTCATCGTCGTCATCGTCGCCTCCGCGGCGGTGCGGGTCTTGGCTCATCTGCTTGCCTCTACGGGTTCGGTGTGCGCGCGCATCGAGGTCGCCGGACCGGACCGCTCGCGCGCGGCGGTGAGCTTGGTCAGCGCAAGCTGCGCCCCCGGGTGATCGCCAAGCTGGCTGGCCAGGCGATGCCAGGCTTCATAGCAGGCCGCCGCATCGGAGTGCCGCTGCTCGGCCCAGGCGAGGTCGCCGAAGCTCTTGGCAAGCAGCGCCGTGCAGACCGGTACCCGGGCGGCCGCCGCGGGTGCCAGCGCCTGCTCATAAAAGGCGCGCGCCGCGGGGAGGCGCTGCTCCTTCTGGCAGAGCTCACCGAGCTGAATGAGGACCACCGTCTGCAAGGCGGGACTCTGCTGCCGCCGGTAGTACGCGAGCAGCTGGTCGTACCTGGCGAGCGCCGCTTCGTCGCGACCGTGGGCCTGATCGAGCGTGGCCAGCATGAGCAGCGTCCGCATGCGCACCCCCTCCGGCTGTCGCGGGTCGGCCAGGGTCTCCTGCAGGCAGCGCAGGACGGCTTCCGGGCTGAAGTCGGCCGTCGTGTGCAAGACGCGCTCCTCGTACTGGACCGCGTGACGTTCGGCTGGGGAGTGACCCACCTGCCGACCGATCAGGCGCAGGCGCCGCATCCACGGCGACGGTGAGTCGCAGCCGACCGGAGCCGGGACCAGCCCATCAAGGAGCTGCTCATAGGCCACCGGGTCGGCGAGCTCCAGCGGCCAGAAAGCGAGCACCAGGCGCTGACGACCTTCCTTGGGCAGGAGCTCCCCGGCGGCGCGCAGGAGCGCGGTCAGGCGCTGCGCCGGCCCGCCGCCGAAGCGATCGGGCAAGGGCTGGAGCGGGGCATGCTGCCGCACGCTCCGCTCCTCCTGGAGCGCCTGATACTCCGCCCGGAACAGCTCGGTCAGCTCGTCTACATACTGTTCCTGATTCGCGAAAGGAGTCGCGTAGATCAGGAACACATCGCCCTTGTTCCGCCGCTCGATCGAAAGGAGCAGCTTGAGGACGATCGGCGCATCCGCGGTCGAGCCGCCCACCCGCAGCCACAGCGCGTCGCGCTGCTCAATGAAGTCCGTAATCGTAGCTTGCAGCTTGTCCAGAAGTGCGCGCATGACTCCTCTTCAGCCGTGCGGTCCGAGCCGCCACCGCTTGCGGAATTACCCAGTTGATCTGGCTCAGTTGATCGTAATCAGGGCCCCGGTGAGCGTGTGGGTGCCGACAGCGCTGCTGGTGAGCTGCGGGGCGCTGAGCACGATCCCCGACTCATCCAGGGTGATCGAGCTCTGCCCCACGACCAGCGTGAGCTTCGTGCTGGCGCGCAGGGTCAGCTCGGGCGCCTCCAGCGTCGCCTGCTGCTTGCTCCGGCCGTGCCAGGGGCCGCTGGCCAGGAGGTTCAGCCGGCCGCGGCCGGACTCGATGGTCACCGGTCCCTCGGCCTTGGTGATGTGACCGCCGGCCAGGACCCACAGCTCGCTGCTCCCCGACTCCACCGCGGTCTTGCACTGGCCCTTGACCTCGGTAAAGCTCCCGCCGCTCTCTACCCGGAGCGTGTGGTCGCCGGTCCGCACCCGGGTGAGAAGGCCTTTGTCGACCGTGAGGCTTCGGCTGCCGCCCACCGCGCAGCGCTCGTCGCCCGCGACCTGGCAGCTGTGGTCGTGGCCGACCACCACCGAGAGCTCGCGCTGCGCGTGCAGGTGCAGCTGCTCGCGGCCCTTCTGATCGTCGAA
>DAOMZC010000527.1:0-5083 GCA_035437965.1 Pseudomonadota bacterium | reverse complement strand
GCGCCGGCGGCGGGCGCGCATGCAGTCGGCGCCGGCGTGGCTTGGGCTGTGGCTGTTGCGCCTGCTCGTCGCGGCGGGGCTGGCGGTGCTGATCGGCTATCTGCCCTACCACCTGTACCTGCGCTCGGGGATGTCGCACTTCATGGCGCAGCGCGCCGAGCTCGCGCACCTGCTGCAGCAAAACCGCGCCCTGCGCGACGCCAACACCGAGCTGCGCCTGCAGCTATCCCGCATCCAGGAAGACGACGGCGAGATCGAGCGCGTGGCCCGCGATGAGCTGGGGCTGGTCCGCGCCGGCGAGCTCGTCTTCAAGGTCGAGTGAGAGAGGTGCAAGCCATGGAGCCTCTTGTCGAACGGCTGCTCCGCCTGCCGGCTCTGCGTCTGGGCCTTGCGGTCGGGCAGCGCTCTCTCGGGGTCGCCAGCCTGCTCGGCGCGCTGTGGCTGCTCGGGCAAGGCGGGTTCTCGCCGCGCGCCCTGACGACACCGTGGGGGGGTGGGCTGGCGGGGCTGGCCGGGCTCGGGCTCGTCCTGACCGCCCTCGGGCGCGGTCGGCGGCTGTGGCGCGACAGTCGCGGTCTGGCCGCGGGTGAGGCGAGCCCGACGGCGGCGGCGGCGGCGGCAGGGGCGCGGGCGCGGCGGCAGCTGGAGGTCGGGGGCGCGCTGCTCACGCTGTTTTATGCGCTGCTGCAGGGGCTCGGCGGGATCGACTCGGCGGCGGGTCCGCTGCGCTATGCGCTGTGCGCGGTGCTGCTCAGCCTGTACCGCGGGCGGCGGGCGCTGCTCTTGAGCGGCCTGGCGGTCCTGTGCGAGGGGCTCCTGCTCGCCGCGACGGGGGAGCGGCAGCCGCTTGCCTACTTTACGGCCGGCGGGCTGGTGGCGATCTTCTGCGCCCTGCACTTCGCGGTGCTGCGCGGCGAGCTGTGGCGCCAGCGCGACGCCCACAAGCGCCAGGTCGCCGACGCCATCTTGTCGCTGCAGCGGCAGGCGCGCGACTTCCGGCTGCTCCTGCCCCAGGTGACCTCGACGGCGGCGGCGGCGCGGGCGCTCAGCAGCTCGAGCGATCACGGGCTCGTCGCGTCCGCCCCCGCGCGCGATCGCGCCGAAGAGGAGGCGCTGCTCCTGCGCAGCGCCGTGGTCATGGTCCGGCAGAACCTGGACGCCCTCGTCGGCCTGCTCAAGCGCGCCCTGCGCCTGCGCACCTGCGCCCTCCTGTGGCTGCCCCAGGGCGCCGAGCAGCTGCAGTTCGTCGCCGTGTCCACCGACAGCGCGGCGTTCAGCGAGCGGCCGATCGGGCTTACCATCGGGGTGATCGGCACCGTGGTCAAGGGGCAGCAGCCGCTGTCGCTGTGCCCGCCCAAGCCCGGTCAGCTGCCCTATTACAACGAGCGCCTGCTCCTGCGCGAAGGCGAGCCGATCGCCGCCTTCCTCGGCGTGCCGCTCTACGAAGACGGCAAGCTGTGCGGGGTGCTGTGCGCCGATCGGCAGGCCGCCGGGGCCGCGCTGCCGGGCGCCAGCGCGGCGTTCACCAGCGACGAAGAGGCGCTGCTCCTGTCGGCGGTGCCGCTCATCGTCCGCGGCCTGCAGTCCGAGCGCGTGTTCGCCGCGGTCGAGCGCAGCCAGTACGAGCACGAGCGCCTTTACGCCGCCTCCAAGCTGCTCAACCGCGCCCTCACCCCCGAAGAAGTGCACCGCACCGCCTTCGCCGCGGTCAGCGAGATCTGCGCCTTCGACTTCGCCGCCCTCACCCACTACGACGAGCCGGCGCGCCGCCACACGGTGGTCGCCGCCACCGGCGATCCCGACCTCATCGCCGCCAGCCTGGAGCGCGCCTTCCCCGACAACGCCGGCCTGTGCGCCATGGTGGTGAAGAACCGCGCCGCCCTGCCCCCCGGCGGCGAGCTGCGCGATCGCCAGGCCGGCGTGCCGGTGTTCGACGAGCAGACCCGCCTTTATGGCTGCGAGTCGCTGATCGTGCTGCCGCTACTTTACAACGAGGCCGCCGCCGGCACCCTGGTCGTGGCCAGCCGCACCGAGCGCCTGTTCACCAAAGATCGCCTCGACATCCTGCACGTCATCGCCAACCAAATCGCGGTCTCGCTCGACAACGCGCGCATGTACCAGGCGGTCGAGGCGATGGCGACCACCGACGGGCTGACCGGCCTGTCCAACCGCCGCTCGTTCCAGGAGCGCCTGACCGAGATGCTGCGCCGCGCCGAGCGCCAGGATCGCCCGCTGACCCTGATCCTGGGCGACATCGACCACTTCAAGCGCATAAACGACACCTACGGGCACCTGGTCGGCGATGTAGTCCTCAAGCGGGTGGCGCAGGTGGTGCAGTCGTGTGTGCGCAAGGTCGACATCGCGGCCCGCTACGGCGGCGAGGAATTCGCGATCGTGCTGGAGGCGACCGATGCAGTCGGCGGCCGCCAGCTGGCCGAGCGGGTGCGCCAGGAGGTCCAGAAGCTCGTGCTGACCGCCGAGGCCGGCGCGTTCGGCTGCACCCTGTCGCTCGGTATCGCGACCTCGCCCGCCGACGGCGCCGACGAGCGGCTGCTGCTGCAGCGCGCCGATCAGGCCCTCTACTACGCCAAGCGCCACGGCCGCAACCAGGCGGTGACCTTCAGCGAGGTCGCCGCCGAGCTCAAGACCGCAGCCTGAGCCGATCGAAGGTGGGTGGCGCCGGAGGCAGGGTCCTCGGCTCACCAGCGACGGGGTGCCGCAGGTGACAGGACCCGCTCCGATTCGTATTTAGGTGGGGGCGGGAGTTTAGCGGCGCTTGAGCAGGTGCAGGCTGGCCGAGGTCTCGGCAACGTGGCTGCGCCAGGCCTGGCTGCGCTCGGCGGCGTGCTGAAAAGCCGCCTGGACCTGCGCGAGGCCCACCCGCGCCTCGAGCTTCGGATCGTCGATGACCCGCACCGCGGTCCGGCACGCCTCGATGAACTCGTCGACGGTGGCGCGGTACTCGGCGGCCAGCTGCTGCACCGCCGGCGTCTGGCTGGCCCGCACCGGCGCCTCGGCGAGCTTGCGCAGGCGGATGAGCTGCGGCATGAGCTCATCGACCAGGATGCGGCGGGCGTCCTCGGGCCTGGTGGTGCGCGAAGCGAGCAGCGCCTCCATGGTCTGGACGATCGGCCGCTCCACCCCATCGAGCGACGGGAGGTCGTTCTCGACGTAGCGCACGAGCTCGGCCTGCTCGGGGGTCTGGTGGTAGCGGGTGTAAAGGAACGCCCCCGTGACCGACAGCATGGCCACGATCCCCAGCCGCATGAACCACAACAGGCCCTGGTGAAGCGGCGAGCCGCGCGACGGCGGCGGCGCCTCGGGGTCGTGCAGCGGGCTCATCGAAGCGATCTCATGGAAACGGTCTCATGGCGATGGCACGCGGCGCCGCAGGAAGTCGGCGATCGCCTCGGTGACCTCGGCCGGCCGCTCGATCGGCGCCGTATGGGTGCCGGCGCGGACCACGTGCAGCTCGGAGTCGGGGATGAGCTTGTGCATCTTTTCCGATAATGCCATGGGGGTAAACGAGTCGTGCTGCCCCGCCAGGATCAGCGTCGGGGCGGTGATCTCGGGCAGGATGTCGTGGGCGTTGTGCTGGCCGGCCGCCGCCAGGGTGCTGACGAACATCCGCGGGTCCAGGCGCGACATCGCCTCCAGGTAGGGGAAGAAGTCCTCGCGCTGGACGAGCGCGCCGTTTATCTCCAGCTTCTGCGCCAGGAGGAACGACAGCTCGGTCGGGATGAGGTGCTTCCAGAACGCCCCGACCAGGCGCGGCAGCCGCGACACCGTCGCCCGCAACAGCGGCAACAGCTCCGACAGGGTGTCCTTGCCCTTGAAGGTCTGCAGCGGGTTGCCGTAGCTGCCGCACACAAGGATGAGGCCGGCGATGCGCGCCGGAGCGGCCCGCCAGGTCTCGAGCGCGACCTGCACGCCGAGCGAGTGGCCGCACACGACCACCCGCTCGGTCTCGCAAGCGTCTAAAACTGTAAGCGCGTCCGCGGCGAAGTCAGTGATGCTGACCCGCGAGATGTCGGCCGGCAGGGGAGTGCGACCGTGCCCGCGATAGTGGAAGTGGAGGATCCGATAGTGTTCGGCAAGCACCCACTGCAGGTACTTCCAGACATAGCCATCGCATCCCAGGCCGTCGCACAGAAGGATCGACGTCGCCGGTTGTGGGCGGCCCAGCACCTCGTAGAACAGGGTGGTGCCGTCTCCGCCGACCGCAAAGCCGCTGCGCCGACGGCCTCCCCCCCCCGGGGCGAGGGCCGATGATGGAGCGGTGCCAGAGCCGGGCGGCTCCTGGCTCTTCAATGCCGAGCCCGCCTGTGCCACCGAGTCGGCTTTTGCCGTCAGCGGTGGGCCGGGGTCGGTGGCCTGACTACTCCTGGGATCCTCGCTCGTCGTCCTCGCCGGGGAACTCATTTACAGAGGGATACTTCCGAATCTCGTTGCGGGCAATTTTCCATGCCTTCTGCACAATCCACGATAGAGAGCGGTCTTGCCGGGTCGCCTCTTCCTGAATCTCTTTGAGCATGTCCTCGGGGAAATAGAGACTTTGTTTGCGCTTGTCAGAGCCAGCCATGGGGCCTCCAGATGAAGTACTGCGTCTTGTGCCTTGACTCAGGGTCGTTCAGTAGACTGACGCTCGGGTCACGGAAAAGTCGTTAGCTTGTTTACATCATATTCATAAGGTTCGCTCAGATTGTCAAGCGTCTCGATGGGTTATCTCGCACGACCTTGACCCAGGTTTGCCCAGCCGGGTCCCGCTGACCCTGCTTGTCGACGGAGTTAGGGAGACTTCGGGGGGACTCGGTGGGCCTAGGTGCTTTGCGGCAAGGCGGACGGGCTTGCGCGGCTTCGCTTACCTTGAGCTTGGCCTTGAGCTTGGCCTTGAGCTTGGCCTTGGCCTTGGCCTTGGCCCTGTCCTTGGACTTATGCTGCGCGCGGCGGCGAGCTGACCGATGCCACCACCGGGCATCACCGAGTGAGAAAGCGCGACGAATTGAGCGAAATCGGCAACGAAACTGCTACCATGCGGGCCGTGGCTAGCAAGGACTCAGAGAGCGACAGCGCCGGGCTGGAT
>DAOMZC010000526.1:0-5088 GCA_035437965.1 Pseudomonadota bacterium | reverse complement strand
TCGCCGCTCGACGAGCTGGCCCGGCAGCGGCTGTCGACGGTGTACCTGCCCGGCGACAAGATCACCATGCTGCCGCCGCACGTGGTGTCGCGCTTCAGCCTGGACGAGGGCAAGCTGTGCCCGGCGGTCTCGCTGTACCTGACGGTGTCCGGAGACGGCAGCTATCGCGTCCTTACCACCGACAGCCGCGTCGAGCTGGTGCCGATCAAGAAGAACCTCCGCTACCCGGCGATCGATGAGCAGTTCAGCGAAGAAGCGCTGCGCGAAGGGCGCCTGGACTTTCAGTTCGGCCCCGAGCTCGCCGTGCTTTACGAGCTGGCGCTGCGGCTGCAGGCGCTGCGCGGCAAGCCCGAGCAGGAGCAGGTCGACTTCATGTTCTACATCAAGGACGACCGGGTAAGTATAGTGCCACGCCATCGCGGCGCGCCGGTCGATCGCGTGGTGTCGGAGCTCATGATCTACGTCAACTGCACCTGGGGAAAGCTCCTCGGCGATCGCGACATCCGGGCGCTGTTCCGGGTCCAGGACAGCGGCAAGGTGCGCCTGAGCCTGTACCCGGCGCCGCACGTGGGCCTCGGGGTGTCGCAGTACCTGTGGGCGAGCTCGCCGCTGCGCCGCTACTGTGATCTTGTAAACCAGTGGCAGCTCATCGCCCACCTTTATGACGAGCCGTCCCCCTACGGCGACAGCGAGGCAGAGCTCCTGTCCACCCTGCGCGACTTCGAGTCCGCGCACGCCATCTACGATGATTTCCAGCGCAATATGGAGCGCTACTGTTGTCTGCGCTGGCTGCAGCAGGAAGACGTGCACACCGCCACCGTCACCGTCCTGCGCGAGAACCTGGTGCGCTTCACCCGCCTGCCGCTGTGGCAGCGCGTGCAGTCGCTGCCCGAGCTGCCGCCGGGGACCCTGGTGGAGCTCGCGCTGACCCGGATCGATGAGTGGGAGCTGACCCTGCACTGCGAGTACCGCAGCCAGCTCGAGCCCTCCTCCGTTCCGCCGCGCGGGTAGGCGTTGCAGCGCGGGAGACCGCGCTACACTTTGCTTTATGGAAAAGCGGGTCAGCGCGGCGCTCCAGCAGGCCGCCGCGGCAGTGGCCGCCGCCGACGCGATCCTCGTCGGGGCGGGGGCCGGACTGGGAGTCGACTCGGGACTGCCCGACTTCCGCGGCGCGCAGGGCTTCTGGCGCGCCTACCCGCGCTACGCCGAGCTCGGACTCGACTTCCCCGCGCTCGCCAACCCGCGCTGGTTCCACAAGGATCCGGAGCTCGCCTGGGGCTTCTATGGCCACCGGCTGCAGCTATACCGCGACACCATGCCGCACTCCGGCTTCGCGCGGCTGCTCGGCTGGGCGGCGCGGCGGCCGCACGGCGCGGCGGTGTTCACCTCGAACGTCGATGGTCAGTTCCAGAAGGCCGGCTTCGCCGCCGCCGGCATCCCGATTCACGAGTGCCACGGCAGCATCCACTTCCTCCAGTGTCTGCGCGACTGCGGGGTGGGCCTGTTGCCGGCGACCGGCATCACGGTCGAGCTCTCGCCGCAGACCCTGCGCGCCACGCCGCCGCTGCCGAGCTGCCCGCGCTGTCACGGCCTGCTGCGCCCGAGCATCCTCATGTTCGGCGACGCCGGCTGGGACAGCCAGCAGAGCGAGGCGCAGGAGGTGCAGCTGCAGCGCTGGCTGGACAAGGTCCTTTCGTCCGGCGCCCGCGCCGTGGTCATCGAGTGCGGCGCCGGCCTCCACATTCCTACAGTGCGCTGGTTCTGCTCCGAGTCCGCCCGCCGACTCCGCGCGCCCCTTCTGCGCATCAACCCGCGTGAGTCCGAGGCCGACTCCGGCGGCTACGAGCACATCGCCCTGCCCCTTGGCGCCGCCGAAGCGCTCGCGCGGATCGATGCTCTCATTGGCTAGCCGAAAGACCTGTAGGCGATCGCGGCGCGAGCTACCCTGCCGCCTGCGGACTCCCAAGTCCGCGCGCGCGCTCAGCGAACTCCCAGGTCTACCTGTTTGATGGCGTCACTTGGAACCCGAGTGGTCGTCCGTTGTCCAAGCCCAATGGCGCATGCCCCGGCTTCCCGATCCCCTGCCCGCGATCGAAGCCCCTAAGCGCGAGGTCCACGAGCGATGACGGTTGCCTGCCGCACCACCTGCAGCTTCTACCTCTTCGGTCTGATCATGGTTGGCCTTATCCCCTGGCTGCGCATCGAGCCGCGCGCCGATCCGATCCGCCCCATCGATCGCGGCCGCCTGCGCGGCGAGGTCCGCCCCGGAATCCCGCGCCTGGACGCTGACGACGCCATGGCCAACAGCATCATGCTGACCCTGAACCTGGCCGAGATCGGACGCAGCCGCCCGTGCACCGCGCGCCCGCGCTTCTTCGCCATCCGGCTCGGCACCGAAGGGCGGCTGTCGCGGGTGCGCTTCGGCCGGCGGACCGTGTGCCAGCTGCAGCGGCTCAAGGAGATCTCGATGGCGCAGGCGGAGGGCAAGGGGCGAACGCTCGGCGAGGTCGCCGCCTTCATCCTCGGCCGCCGCCTGCCGGGGGGCAGCGATGTCGATGTGACGCGCATCGTGGTGCCGCCGTTCCGCTTCAGCAGCGACTCGGTCTCGTTCCCGCTCTACGATCTGGGTCCGCTGCACGAGGGCGAGGCGATGATCGGGACCTACCACACCCACCCCGAGGGCGATGTCGAAGAGGGCGTGCCGTCCGAGGTCGATCTGCGCTTCATGGAGACCGGCTACATCGACTTCCACGGTCAGGTGGGCCGGCTGCAGCGGCCGCGCCCGGGGCTCGACTGGCTGTTCGACATCGTCGAGCCGCGCGACGGCGACTGGAACATCTTCGCCCACGATCACGACCGGCTGCGCGCGCTGCTCGCGATCTGTAAAGGGCAAGGCCAGGGTCCGGGTCCGGTTCAGCTCCAGCCCCCCGGGCGCCTCGGCACGGAAGCCGGCTGCCCGGTGGACGAGCTGCGCATCTCCGGCAGCCCCTATTACCTGCTCACCCGCTTCTACGAAGAGTCGGCGAGCGATCAGGTGTACTTCTAACCCGGCTGCTTGTCGGGAGCTCTCGCCGCGAAGGCGCCGACCAGGCTGCGCGCCTCATCGGGACGCAGCATCGACCTGTAGGCAATCTTGGACTTCTGCTTCTTGGGGAGGCCGGTGATTACGGCGGCGGCGGTCGCCGGCTCAGAACTGGCCCATCACGGTCAACAGCGCCCCGCGCGGCGACAGGCTCAGGCCCCCCGCGCCCTGCGGGGCGGTGACGACCGCCGCGTTGAAGTGGAGGAGACTGTCCGTGTAGCGCAAGGCGCGGCGCGCCGCCAGCTGATCGTAGATGAACAGGACCGTGCTCTCGATGAGGAGGCCGGTGCCGACGCCGCTGAGGGTGTCGAGCCCGCGCAGCGCGCCGACGCCGGTCATCGCCCCGCTGGCCACGATCAGGGTGATCTCGACCGCGGTGAGCAGGCTGAGCTCCCGGTTCACCCGGCGGATGCGGGCAACCTCGGCGGCCTGGAACTGCCTGGGCTGGCTGCCAAGCTGCGCGACTAGGCGCGGGACCCGCCGGTTGGTGTTCAGGTAGAAGATCAGCCCGCCGAGGAACTCCACCGCGCCGAGGGCGAGCAGCGGGTAGGCAAGGCCGCGGTAGTACTCCCCCGGATGAGCGAGCAGCCCGGCGCCGGCGACCGCGGCCGGGGCGCCGACGCTCATCAGCCAGATGCCGCCGTTCTTCTCACCCGCGAAGTAGCGGCGCAGCTCGGCTTCCTGGGTCGCGGCGTCGATCCCGGCCGTCGCCCCGGGCGCCGCGGCGGATGTCTCTGGCTCCGCCGGGACGACCGCGGCGGCGCGGGCCACCCCGGCGGGCAGAAGGACGGTCAGCGCGAGCGCCAGCCCCGCGCCGCCAAGAATCGCTCTCACTCGGGTCAGCATGGAGCCCCTTTGTGCCCCAAACCCGCGCCATCCCGCAAGAGCCGCCTGCCCGTGACCGCCGTAACCGCCGTAACCTGGGCCGGCGGCGGCTCTACATGCTCATGCCGCCGTCGACATCGATCGTCCGACCGTTGAAGTAGTCGCACTCCAGGACGAACCGCACCGCCAGCCAGATGTCCTCGGGCACGCCGATGCGGGCGACCGGGATGCTGGCGACCAGCGCATCGCGCGCCTTCTGGTTCATCCCCTGCGTCATCGGCGTCTCGATCATGCCCGGCGCAATCGCCCCGACGCGGATGCCGAACGGGGCGAACTCGCGCGCCCAGGTCACCGTGTTGGCCGCCAGCGCCGACTTGGCCGCGACGTAGTTTGACTGCCCGCGGTTGCCGTGGCGAGCCACCGACGACATGTTGACGATAACGCCCGGCTTCTGCTCCGCCTCGACCATCTTGGCCACCACCTCGCGCACCATCATCGTCGCGCCGGTGAGGTTGACGCCGAGCACCGCGTTCCACTGCTCAAGTCCGAGCTTTATCACCGCGCCGGTGCCGCGGTCCTTTTTGACCAGCAGCCCATCGCGCAAGATGCCGGCATTGTTGATAAGACCATTGAGGCCGCCCATCGCGCCGTGCGCCCAGGCGACAAAGGCCGCGCACTCTGCCTCGTCGGCGACGTTGAGCTTGCGCCGGTGGATGCCCTGGGGCAGCTCCGCGAGCGCGGTCTCGTTGATATCGCCGGCGGCGACCTGGGCGCCTGCCTCGTGCAGCCGCTGGGCGAAGTAGCTGCCCATGCCCTGGGCCGCTCCGGTGACGATGATCTTCAGCTCGCTCAGACGCATCTTGCAGTGCTCCTTTGTTGTTGTTGCTGCCGTTGTCGTTGATGTGGTTGTCGGGTCGGGGTTGATCGCGGTCGGTTTGGCCGGCTACCTTATCACTACCCGGCGGGGCGCGGAATCAGAGTGACCAGCTACCTTCAAGAACAGCTCTCGGGGCTTGCGCTGTGTCAGGTGCAGGGGGGCGCGCAGGCGGGCCTGCACCGCGCCCGCGCGGCGGTCTGGCACAACCTGGTCCTGCGCATGGGCGTGGCGCTGCCGCTGTACTGGGTCCACGACTTCGGGCTCCTTCTGTGTACGCCGCGCAGCGAGCTGCGCCTGGGCGGCC
>DAOMZC010000525.1:0-5092 GCA_035437965.1 Pseudomonadota bacterium | reverse complement strand
GTGGAGGATCTCGACGTTCACGTCCTTCTCGGCGCGGAGGAAGATCTCCTCGAGGCCCTTTCGGTCCTCGAACCGGAGCTCGTTGTGGCCGCCGCCTCCGTTCGGTGTCGACGCCGTGCGGATCGCCGTCCGCGTCTTGTCCGCCGGCAGAGCGTAGGGCGGCGCGTTCGCGCCGTTGTAGACGCGGCCGTTGATGAGCGGCCGATCGGGGTCGCCATCGAGGAACTGGACCACGACCTCCTGACCGACGCGCGGCAGGAACATGCCGCCGTGGCCGACGCCGCTCCACGGCTGGCTGACGCGCAGCCAGCACGAGCTCGCGTCGGTGCGGCGGCCGCGGCGATCCCAGTGAAACTGGACCTTGACCCGGCCGTGCGGGTCGCAGTGAATCTCCTCGCCCGGCGGGCCGACCACCACCGCGGTCTGCGCTCCGACAATTCGCGGGCGCGGTGTCCGGCGCGCCGGACGGAAGCACACGCTCGCCGGGATGCACTCCAGCCGGTTCTCGTACACGAGCTTGTGGGCCTGCGGGTCCGCCTCGGCGCTGCCGCGCGCCAGCCCGTCCGGCAGCGCCTGCGGCTGCACCCCGCTATGCTCGACGGCGACTATCAGATACTCCTGATTGCAGGCGCGACGGCGGTGACCGCTGAGGGTGAACTTGGAGCCGGGCAGGAGGGCGCGCACGTTGCTCCGGCCGCGGTAGCGGTGGCTGCTGCACAGCTGCTCCTGGAGGCGCAGCCGGGCCAGCCGCTGGCCGTCGGCAGGGTCGGTGTAGCCGCCGGGAAAAGAGTACAGCTCCGGCTCGCCGCCCGCGGCCTCCTGGGCCCGTGCTTCCATGTCCAGGCTCGGCTGCTGGAAGCTGAAGTCGCGCAGCACCGCGGCACCGGGCGCAAGGGAGCTCTCGGCGCGCAGCTCCCAGACTCCTTCTTCGTACAGGTGCGGCTCATCGCGGTACAGTAGCCGGTCATCGCCCCGGGTAGGGCCGCGCAGGGAGTCGAAGGCGTGCGCGCCGTCGCCGAGCACCAGGACCTCGCGGTCCTCGTGGTGCTCCAGGAAGAAGCAGATTCCTTCGTCTTCCCAGAGGCGCCTCATGAAATCGAGGGAGCTCTCCTCATACTGCACGCAGTAGTCGCGCGCGGCGTAGCTGCAGTGCAGGAGCGGCTGGAGCTGCCCCTGCAAGATCTTGCCGTCCGCAAGGACCGCCAGCGTCACTTCCGGCGTGCTCAGTCCCTGAAAGATGCGCGAGTCGCGGCCCGGCGCCAGCCGCCGCAGCGCCGACACCAGCGTCAGCTGATAAAGGCTGTAGCGGGGCCCGGCCGCCAGCTGGACGGCGCGCTCGATGACCCCGTGAACATAGCGCTCATAGCGCTGTCCGCTGGGAAGCAGGCCGCGCAGCGCGAGCCGCGCCGGCTGACCGATCGGCGCGTCGAGATCGAGGTCGGGTTCGGCGCTGACGAGCTCGATGATGAACTCGTGCGGCTCGCTCAGGGCCTCGCGGCCGGTGAAGCGATGCACGCGCAGCGTTTTATCGGGCAGGGCGCGGCAGCGGAACTGAAAGTCCGCTGCTTCGAGATCCAGTCTGCTCATGGCGTACTCCCTGAATACCGCGGCGGAGTGGGATTCCCTACGCGGCCGGCTCGCGCCAGTCGGCCTCGGCGCCGACTCCGGCGGGCTCCCAGGTCCAGGTGATCTTGCGATAGGTGAAGGACACCTCTTCCATGTGCTGGTATTCCTCGCTGTCGCGATCGAGGCGGTTGCGCATGTAGGGCTTGATGCTCACAAGGATTGCGTCCTGCAGAAGGTGGGTATAGTAGTGCTCCTGCTTGCCGTCGGGCTTGATGCGGTACCACTTGATCTCGACGGTCTTCAGGCGCTCCCCGCGCGTCAGCGCCTTCTGCAGCTTGGGCGAGGTCTTGTCGAACGTCTTGCAGATCGTGAGCGGCTTGTGGATCGGATTGCCGGTCGGAGTTCCGGTGTTGCCGTCGTGCGGCATGTAGACTTCGTGACCAAACTCCTGCACCTCGATGGTGCCGTGGCGGCCTTTGAGCATGCAGTCGCCCTCGATCGGGCCTTGCTCGGTACCTTCAATGGACATGTGGGCCTGTAGTGCCATCGCGCTCCTCCTTTTTTGGGAGCTGCCAAGCCAGCCGCGTGCCAAGCCGCGACGCCTTGCGCGCTGCCGGGTGACGCCGCAGTCTCCGACGAGACCGGTCGCGGGCCGGGGGTCGGCCTGGGTCAGCCTGCGCGCCCGCGGTCGCCCGCGGTTGGTGATCTGTCCGGTATCCGGCGGACAGCCGCCGCCGGCGTCCGAGCGGCGGACGGCTTGCTGAGGCGCAGCAATTTGCCGCGGCGAGCGATTTGCTGCTGGGCTTTTCCGATCTTGCATTATTGTGCGCGCCGCGATTCCCACCCATCCATCCAGTTAGGGAGGTCTGTTCATGAGGAAAAAGATGTTGCTGAGAGCGTGTCTTGCGGTTGCGTTCGCCAGCGGAGTCGGCCTGGCCGGCCCGGCGAGCGCCCAGCAGATCGAGCTGCCGCGCCCGAGCCCGATGGCCAAGGTCAGCCAGGTGGTCGGACTGACCGAGATCGCGGTCGAGTACAGCAGCCCCGCGGTCAAGGGCCGCAAGGTGTGGGGCGGCCTCGTCCCGCTCGGCGAGCTGTGGCGCACCGGCGCCAACCAGGCGACCAAGGTCACCTTCAGCAAGGACGTCACGATCGCCGACAAGCCGGTCCCCGCCGGCACCTACGCGCTGTTCACCATCCCGGCCAAGGACAGCTGGACGGTCATCTTCAACAAGAACCCGAACCAGGGCGGCACCGATCAGTACAAGCAGGACCTGGACCAGCTGCGCCTCACCGTCAAGCCGCTGCCGGCCCCCCACCGCGAGCGCCTGACCTTCGGGTTCACCGACACGAGCGAAGTCGCAACGACCCTCGACCTCGAGTGGGAGAAGGTGCGGCTGCCCATCGCGATCAAGGCCGGTACCGATGCGCAGGTCGCGGCCAACATCAAGGGGCTGGAGGATGGCTCGTGGCGCCCGTTCAACGCGGCGGCGCGCTACCTCTTGGAGAGCAAGAAGGACTACGATCGCGCCCTCCAGCTCGTCGAGCGGTCGCTGGCGCAGAAGGAGGACTGGTTCAACGTGTGGACCAAGGCGCAGCTGATTGCCGCCAAGGGCAAGGCGGCCGAGGCCTGTCCGCTCGGCCAGAAGGCCAAGGCGCTCGGCGACAAGTCCAGCAACTTCTTCTTCGCCGACGAGGTCAAAAAGACGCTCGCCGACTGGAAGTGTCCGGCGCGCTGAGCTTTAGCTGAGGTCTGGCTGAGCTCTGGCTGAGGTCTAAAAGATCTCGGGCGCCCAGGGCGCGGGGGTCGAGGCGAACAGCCAGTCGGCGCGCTGCAGGGCGCCGGGGCGCAGCTCGGTGATGCAGCCGGCGGCGGCGAGCTGCGAGAAGCGGAAGCCGCCCAGGTACACCGTGCCCAGGGCCTCGACCGGCAGCTGCAGCTCGGCCGGGGCGTCGGTGCGGCGGGCGACCCCGTCGTGCAGCTTCCAGGTGCCGTGGTTCCACGGGCACAAGGGGTCGGTCACCGCCAGGACCAGCGGCGGACCCGGCGCGTAGCTGCGTGCCGACAGGGCGGCCTCGACGTCGACCACGCGGACCCACAGCGCGTCCGAGAGCCGCAGGCGCAGCCGGCGCGGCTCCGCCAGCAGGAACATCAGCGGGTGATCGACGGGGAGGAGCCGGGCCTTGATCTGGCGCGCGAGGTCGAGGTCGAACAGGTAGCGCCACACCGCCGAAGTAGCGGCGGGACCGTCGCCTATCGCCTCGGTCACCTCGATGGTCATGGTGTTGATGTTGAAGCCGTCCCAGGCGCTGTCGAGCAAGCGATAGATCGCGTAGGCGACCGGCTCGCCGTCCACCTGAAAGAGCACGCGCTGCAGCGGCGCCCGCGAGCCGCGGCTCCACGCCGGATCGCCCACCCGCCGCACCCGCCACCAGGCCGGCGAGCGCCCGACCAGGCCGGGCGTCCGGGCGCGCACCCGGTCCCAGACCTTGGGGAACGCGGCGACCGCCTGATCCTCATCGACGAGGCGGGCGCTGGCGGCGAGCCGCGGCGCGGTGGGCACGAAGGCGGTGTGGGCGCGGTCGATATCGATCTCGGCGGCGAGGGAGGCGGTGCCGTAGCCGAAACGGCTGTAGATCGTGCCCTCCGAGGCGAACAGCGTGGCGAGCGGCTGGCCGGCGCGGTGGGCCTCCTCGAGGTGGCGGCGCATGAGCAGGCTCAAGACGCCGCGGCGGCGGTGGGTCGGCAGCACGCCGACCAGGGTGAGGCCAGCGCTTGGGACCGCGGCGCCGCCGGGCACGGTCAGCTGCAGGCTATAGACGCCGGCCGAGCCGACGAGCTCGCCGTCGATGAAGCCGCCAAGGTACAGGGTGAGCTCGGGCAGGGTCTTGACCTGCTCGAGCCGCTCGGGAGGTATGGGGATACCGAGCGCCGTGGAGACGGGGTGGATGAACTCGGCGAGCTGATCGGGTCCTAGCGGGCGGACTAGCGGATTCATGAGCTTGCTATACACGTCCGGCGCCCGGGCATTCAAGGCGCCTCCAGGGCGAGGCCCGCGCCGCGCGGACCCTGACAATGAGAATACGAAGGTTTAAATCCTATGTTAACTTGTGGGCCAAAGTTGGAGGCTACAGTTGACCGAAGAGCAGCCGTCAAAGCAGAAAGTTTCCTTCACCACCGTGACCGAGTTCAGCGGGGCCGCGCTGCAGCGGGCCGCGCAGGTGCAAAAGCGCCTTGCGGCGGAGCTGAAGGCCAAGAGCCCGGCTCCCGCCGAAGCGGTCAACAGTAGTGAGCCACCCGCCAGCGCTGCCGAGACGGCCGAAGCCGAGCCCGCTCCGGCGGAAGCGGCGGCCGACGCGGCACCCGAGCAGCCGGCGGCGGGGAGCGCTCCAGCGGTGGACGCGCAGCTCACCGAGCAGCTGGGCGCCGAGCTTGGGGTAAGCGGCGATCGGCTGGCTCGCCTGCAGGAGGCGCTTACTGCGGTGGGGAACCGGGTGGGCGACGTGCGGCTCGTGCGGGTGTTCGCCG
>DAOMZC010000524.1:0-5102 GCA_035437965.1 Pseudomonadota bacterium | reverse complement strand
GGCTCCGCAGCGCGCGCCGAGGCTGGACGCAGCTCGGCGGCGTGGACCACGACCGGACGCGGCTCGACGGCCCGCCCCGCGGCGAGCTCCTGCAGCGCCTGCCCGACAAGCTCCGCCGTCGGCGGCCGATCGGCCGGCGCCTTCTCCAGCATGCGCAGGATCAGCTCGGCCAGCGGCGCCCCGAGGCGCGGGTTGAGCATGCGCGGATCCGGCACCTTGTCACGAACCTGGCTCAGCAGCACCTGCAGGCCGGCCTGTCCCTCGAAGGGCACGTGGCCAGTCGCCATCTGATACAGGATGCAGCCGAGCGAGTAGATGTCGGCGCGCCCGTCGACCGCCTGACCCGAGGCCTGCTCGGGGGCGATGTAGTGGGGCGTCCCGAACACGGTGCCCATGCGCGAGATCGGATCTTCGCCCGGCGCCGCGTGGGCGATCATCTTGGCGATGCCGAAGTCGACGACCTTGACCACGTCGGTCTCCCCGCGGCGCTCGGTGAGCAGGATGTTCTCCGGCTTGAGGTCGCGGTGGACGATGCCCTGGCTGTGGGCCTCGGACAGCGCCGAGGCAATCTGGGTGCCGAGGTGAGCGATGCGGCCCAGCGGCAGCGGCTTGCCCACCGCCAGGATCGAGGCGAGCGCCAGCCCCTCGACATACTCCATGACGATGAACGGCACCCCCTCATCGGTCTGGCCGACGAGGTGCACGGTAGCGATGTTCTGGTGGTTCAGCTTGGCCCCGGCGCGCGCCTCCCGGACGAAGCGGCGGACGACATCGGCGTCCTTCAGCAGGTCGGCGCGCAGCACCTTGACGGCGACGGCGCGCTCCATGCCCGCCTGGACCGCCCGGTAGACCGTGCCGGTCGCCCCGTGCCCGCAGACCGACTGGATCTGGAACTGCCCCATGAGCAGGCGGCCGATAAAGGGCTCGGCGACCGGCGCCACCGCGAAGCCATCGACCGGGCAGAAGCGGACGCTGTCATCATAGCGCTTGCGACAGTGGGTGCATTCGGTCACGCCTTTGGTTTTAACATTCCGGGCCCAAACCTCCAAGCCCGGCGCCGCGCCGCGCCGACCCGAGCCGCCCGGTCGCGCTGCGGTCGCCCTCGGGGCCGGCTCAAGGCAACCAAAAAGCGCCGTCTGCGCCGGTGGTTAGCTTGCACCCAGCTGCAAAAAGCGTCCGTCAGGCTACAATCGGGCAGGGTATCTCAAGGCTATCCGTCGAGAAATCGCCATGTCTGGCGCTACCGTCTTTCGTAGTTCCGCGGGGTATGTTACTTGGGAGCCATAGGAGAAAAGACCACCATGCGAGTTCGTACCTTCGCCGCCCTGCTCGGTGGCGCCATGCTAGCCGCCGCGGCCTTGTCCGCATCGCCCTCCCGACTCCTGGCTCCGGTGGCGCCGGCCTGGGGAGCGGCCAAGCCGGCCAAGCCGGCCAAGCCGGCCGACACCGCCGCGAGCGCCGACCAGGCCAGCCGCGCCGTCGGTGAGCTCGCCGGCAAGTACAAGTGGGGGCTGAGCCCGAACGAGGTGATGGACATCATTGAGGCGGAGATCCGCGCCAAGTACGATCCGAAGATCCAGGCCGAGAAGGACCCCAACGCCCAGGACGCGGTGCGCAAGGAGATGAAGGACAACGTCGCCCAGATGCGCGCCTCGTACATCCGCTTCAACGGGCAGAAGACCGGCTGGGACGTGTCGCTCATCGACCGCGAGTTCGGCCACCGCAACCAGGAGTCGATGCTGGTCATCTGGGAGAAGGACCAGCGGCGCTTCCTGTTCTTCTGGAACGAGAAGCTGTACAAGCAGTTCATTGCCTACAACGCCGACAAGTTCAAGGGCTTTGACTTCGAGACGTTCTCCTCGGCGATGCAGCAGCGCTACGGCAAGGCGCAGATGAGCTTCGCCAAGAAGCAGACCGACGACGAGATGGCGCTCGACTACTACGAGTGGCCGCCGGCGGGCGACTTCGTCCTGCGCGCCTACGACCAGTCGGGCTTCTACGGCAACTTCTGCCTTGGCCTGTTGCAGAAATCGGTGAACCCGCAGGTCGAGAAGGAGCGCGCCCACAATAGCCCGCCGCGGGTGCGCCACACCAACGTGCGCGTCGTCGACTCGATCACCCAGGGCGACCAGTCGGCCGACGCCAACGCCGACGTGGTCGATGAGGTGGTCAACAAGCGCTCGGTCCCCAGCGTCGAGCAGCGCCGCATTCAAGAGCGCGTCAACCGCGAGTACCAGCAGAACAAGAACAAGAAGTAGCTCGCCCGCGCGCTCGCTCGCGCGACTCTCTCTTTTCCCCCCACGCAGTACGGCTCCCCGGCGGAGCGCCGCGCTCAGCGTCACGTCCGTCGGGCCAGCCGGGTCGGAACCTACAGGCGGCTGCGCGCCCGCCAAAGTCGCGCTGCGGCCGTCCCCGGACGCGCCGGCAAGGAGCTCTTATGGCAGGAATCTTCAAGGCTTACGACATCCGCGGCACCTATCCCGACCAGATCGACGAGCGGCTGGCCGGGCGCATCGCCGCGGCGGCGGTCGAGGTGCTCGGGGCCCGGCGGCTGGTCCTCGGGCGCGATATGCGGCAGAGCGGGCCCGCCCTGCGCGCGGCGATGGTCGAGGCGATGGTGCAGCGCGGCTGCGACGTCATCGACATCGGCGAGTGCAGCACCCCCATGACGTACTGGGCGGTGAACATGCTCGACGCCGACGGCGCCATCATGATCACGGCGAGCCACAACCCCGCCGGCTACAACGGCTGCAAGCTCAGCGGCCGCGGCGCCACGCCGATAAGCTACGACACCGGCATCGCCGAGATCGAGCGTCGGGCGCTCCTTCCCGCCGGCCCGGCGAGCGGGGCCCGCGGCACAGTGACCGCGCGCGACCTGCTCCCCGAATACCACAGCTGGCTGCTCGGGCTGTCCGGCCCGATAAAGCCGTTCAAGATCGTCATCGACACCGGCAACGGCATGATGGGCGCGATGCTGCCGGGGCTCCTCTCGCAGCTGCCGTGCAAGATCATCCCCTTGTACTTCGAGGTCGACGGCAGCTTCCCCAACCACGAGCCCAACCCGCTGAACCCGGCGAACATGCGCGACCTGCAGGCGCAGGTGAAAAAGACCCAGGCCGACCTCGGGGTGGCCTTCGACGGCGACGGCGACCGGGTGATGTTCGTCGATGAGCGGGGCGAGCTCGTGCCGGGGGATCACGTGACGGCGCTGCTCGCGGCCGAGCTCCTGCAGAAGGCGCCGGGCAGCACGGTCATCTACGACCTGCGCAGCTCGTGGGTGGTGCGCGACGAGATCGAGCGCCTGGGCGGCAAGCCCCTGGAGAGCCGCGTCGGGCACAGCTTCATCAAGCAGAGCATGCGCGACACCGGGGCGGTGTTCGCCGGCGAGCTCTCCGGACACTTCTACTTCCGCGACGCGTTCTTCACCGACAACGCCGAGCTGGCGATGCTGACCCTCTTGCGCGTCCTGGGGAGCAGCGCCAAGCCGCTGAGCGAGCTGATGCGCCCGCTGGCCCGCTACCACGCCACCGGCGAGGTCAACTTCGAGGTCGAAGATAAAGACGCCTGTCTCGGGCGCCTCGTCGCCAGCTTCCCCGAGGCTGCGCTCGCGCGGCTGGACGGACTGACGCTGCGCTTTGCCGACTGGTGGTGCAACGTCCGGCCGAGCAACACCGAGCCGGTGCTGCGCCTGAACCTGGAGGCCAAGACCGCTGCCCTGCGTGACGCGATGCGCCAGCGCGTCGAGGAGGTCATCGGCGGTCGCCCGGCCCCCGGACACTGAGCGCCTGCTGGGCGCCGCGGCAGGGCCCAGAAACTAAAAAACCCCACCACTTGGCATGGCGGGGTTTCAAAGTTTTTTCGCTCCGGAGGAGGGATTCGAACCCCCGACCCGGTGGTTAACAGCCACCTGCTCTGCCGACTGAGCTACCCCGGAATAGGTAGTCGAGAAACAAGAGGCATTTAAGAGGACTTCCCGGGTCTTGTCAAAACCTTTTTATGAGGACCCGCGGGGAACAAAAGCAGAGAACAAAAGCGGCAGCGGGCAGCGCTGGAGGCCGGAGGCTGGAGGCCGGCGGCCGCCGGTACGGGAGGCTGGCGGCCTGCCAGGACGGGAGGCCGGCGGCCGGCCAGGACGGGGGAGGGTAGGAGAGGCCGGGCCTTGGGCCGTGCGGGGGTGGGGGAGGCCGGGCCAGCGGCGCTCGGCAGCGCGCGGGCCCGGCGCTGCGGCTAGTTGTCTTCGAGATCGTCGCTGACGCCGGTGCCCTCGCCGGAGGTCTCGCTTGTCGGCGGCGGGTCCGGGCGGCGGAAGCGGTGGACCTTGCCGCCGTCGACCGCGGTGAGCTCGGGGCGGTCCTTGACCACCGCGATGACGACTACCTCGTTGAGCGTCACCGCCAGGTCCGGGGTCTCGCCCTGCCGCTCGGACAGGAGCATGAAGCCGTCTTCGATGCTGACAAGGAAGCCGCCGCCGAGACAGTTGTCGTGCTCGTCACTGGCGCGCGGGCCGAAGACGTTGATCTCCTGGCCGATGAAGCGCTCCAGGACGCCGTAGGAGGGGCGTCGGGGGAAGGACCACTTGGTTGGTGGCTTGGTCATATGCCCATCGCTAGCGCACTTTAGTGTCGATGAGCAAGCAGCAATGTGACCCTGCTGACGCAACGTGTCGTACATGGTGCGCGCCGGGCCGCCGGCAGGCTCCGGTGTGACCGCTCAAGCGGGCCATTTTCCGAGGCTGCTCCAGGGGATCTCACTGGATGGACATTCGACCAATCGTGAGCTATAGAAAGGTCATGGCAACTTTACTTACACCGCAGTTTGGGGCTCGATTTCAACTTGATCGCCTCGCCGTGGATGACGCGGTCGCCTGCTACTCGGCGCGCATCTACCTGCCGGAAGTGCAGCACCAGTACCAGGTTCGCATCAGCGTCCACACGGGCGACTGCGAGGTCACCGAGCAGGGCTCGATCCCGCCGGGCGCCGCGCCGGTCGCGCCGTGGGTCCACAAGCACCTGGTGGCGCTGAGCCGGCAGCTGTTCCGCAGCGCCAAGAAAGACAGCATCTGGCAGCGCCGCGTCATGCGCTGGCACGGCGCCCCCGAAGCC
>DAOMZC010000523.1:0-5115 GCA_035437965.1 Pseudomonadota bacterium | reverse complement strand
GCTCGACAAGCTCGGTGACCTGCTCGGCCAGCGCGGCGAGCCGACCGAGCGGGTGCGGGCGCTCATCGAACAGAACCTGCGCAGCTTCGACCTTGCCGAGGTGAGCCCGGCCCCGGTGCGGCCCCTCATCGCCGCCGATCCCGAGGTCCAGCGCTTCCTCGCCCTGCAGCGCGACCTGAGCGAGACCGAGCGGACCCTGGCCGAGCTCGACGCGACGCTGCAGGCCCTCGACAAGCAGCTGCTCACCGGCGCCCACCGCTTCCGGCTGGCGCCCGAGCTCGGCGCTCCGCGCGCCCGCAGCCATGCGCTGTTCCGCCAGCTGTTCCAGCTGCACCGCACGCTCGGCGAGCAGCTCGATCCGCTGCTCGGCGCCGCCGCCTCGCCGCCCGAGGCCGAGATGCTGCGCGCGCTGCTCACCCGCCGGAACGAGCTGCAAACGGAGCTGACGGCGGCGGCCGGCCGCGAGTCGGATGTACTCGACGCCACCAGCACTCAGCGACGGGCCCACTCCGAGCTCCTTATGCAGGAGCAGGCGCTGTGGCAGTCGCTGTCGGTGCGACTGACCGACGCCGCGCGCGCCCAGGCCGATGGGCTGGTCCAGGCCGCCGGCCGGCTCGGCGCGGCCGACGCCGCCCTGCGCGCCTTGAGCGGGCGCCTGGACCGCATGCTCGACGTGAAGGTGGGCGACGTGCAGTCGACCGTGGGCAGCGAGCGGGAAAAGGTCCGCGCCTACCGCGACTCGCTGCGCGCCCTGGTGCAGGAGAGCGCCCAGCTCGGCGGGGTGGTGGTGGGCAGCGTCGGCGCCCAGGCGGCGCAGCGGTTCGCCGAGATCCTGGTGCGCGCCGATGCCGGGGTCGTCGACGCGGCGTGGGCGCGCAAGGTCAAGAGCAGCGATCAGGTGGCGCAGCTCGTCCGCGACCAGAAGCGGGAGCTGCGCATCCTCGATGAAGAATTCGATCCGAGCGGCGAGCTCCTCGGCGCCGCGAAGCTGGCCGCCAAGTCCGACACCAAGCCCGACACCAAGCCCGACGCCAAGCCGGGCCCGGCCGAGCCGGCCAAGGAAGCCCCGGCCGCCTCGCCCAAGGACAGTGCGGTCAGCGCCGCCGCCGAGGTGGCGCTCCCGCCCGAGCTGCCCGAGGACGTCGCCGCCGACTACCGGCGCTACCTCGAGGCCGGCCAGAGCTACCGCGCCACCGTCGAGGAGTTCGCCCGCGAGGCCTACCCCCGGCGGCGCCACCAGCTCGGCGAGCGCTACACCGCGCAGATCCAGGCCGGCGAGCGCGACGAGAAGCTCCGCCGGGCGCAGGCGCTGACCCAGTTCGAGCAGTTCCTCGTCCGCTACCCGCGCCACCCGCGCTACACCCCAGAGGCGATGTTCCGCCTCGCCGAGCTTTACTTCGAGCAGGCGAGCGAGGACTTCATCGCCGCGGTGAAGCTCCAGGGCAGCAGCGAGACCGGCGTCGGCCTCCCCGACTACAGCCGCAGCGTCGAGCTGTACCGGCGCCTCGTGCGCGACTACCCGAGCTACCGCAACAGCGACGGCGCCCACTACCTGCTCGGCTACTGCCTGGGTGAGATGGGCCAGGAAGCCGAGTCGCGCCAGGCGTTCCTGGGCCTGGTCTGCCACAACAAGTACGCGCCGCTGGATCCGCCGCCGGTCATCGATCGCAAGACGGCGCGCACCCAGAACCCCTACACCGGCTGTACGCCCCTGCAGGGCGAGTCGCGCTTCCTCGCCGAGGCGTGGACGCGCATCGGCGAGCACCACTTCGATCGCGGCGAGCTCGAGCCGGCGATCTACGCCTACAGCCAGGTGCTGCCGTTCACCGACTCGCCCTATTTCGATAAGGCCCTATATAAGCTGGCGTGGTCGTTCTACCGCGCCGACCGCTTCCCCGAGGCGGTGCGGCGCTTCGACGAGCTGGTCGTCCTGGCCGACCGCAAGCAGCGCGGCGACGCGGTGGAGAAGAAAGAAGGCTCGTCGCTGCGCGGGGAGTCGATCCAGTACCTGGCGCTGTCGTTCGCCGAGCGCGACTGGGACGGCGACGGCCGCGATGACGACGACGCCGGCCTGCTGCGCGCCGTCGCCCACTACCGCGGTCGCGAGGCCGAGCCGCACGTCCGCGAGGTCTTCGCCCGCATGGGCGATCTGCTGTTCGACCGCACCGACTTCGGCCGCGCCGGCGAGGTCTACAAGTACACGCTCGACCACTGGCCGGCGGCCGCCGACAACCCCAAGCTCCAGGAGCGCATCGTCGCCACCTACGAGCGGCAGCGGCTGTTCGAGCAGGCCCTGCGCGAGCGTGAGGCGCTGGCCAAGAACTACCTTCAAGGCAGCCCCTGGTACGAGAAGAACCGCAATAACCCGAGCGCTCTCGAGCAGGCGCAGGAGCTCGCCGAGGCGAGCCTGATGAACGCGGTGCTGCGCCGCCACGACTCGGCGCAGGTGCTGCGCGAAAAGGCGGTGGCGCAGAAGGATCCCAAGCTGCTGGCCCAGGCGGCGCTGGACTACCAGAAGGCCGCCGACTCGTATGAGACCTACCTCAAGCAGCACCCGACCGGCAAGCACGCCTACGAGTACAGCTACTACCTGGCCGAGTCGCTGTTCTACGGCCAGAAGTACCCCGAAGCGGCCGCCGCCTACGAGCGCTGCCGCGACGCCGACCCGGCGGGCAAGTTCGCCGAGGACGCCGCCTACGGGGCGGTGAAATCGCGCGAGGAGGCGGTGGCCGCCCTGTACAAGTCGGGGGAGGCCGTCGAGCCGCCGCTGCCGGTCGTCGGCAAGGTGACGCCGCCGGTGCAGCCGCTGCCGATGCCCGAGGGGGTGTCCAAGCTGCAGGCCGCCTACGATCGCTACGCCGCGATGCTGCCGGGCTCGGACAAGACCGCGGTGATGGCCTACAAGGCGGCGGAGCTCGACTTCCGCTTCCTGCGCTTCCCGACCGCCCGCATGCGCTTCCAGAGCCTGCTCGCCCAGCACTGCAAGAGCGAGCGCGCCGTCGACGCCGGCAACGCGCTGCTGGTCAGCTACACGATCGAGAACGACCTCGACCGCATCGAGGAGTGGACCGGCCGCATCAAGGCCGCCGGCTGCGGCGCCGGCACCGCGCTGGCGCAGTCGCAGGCGGGCAACATCCAGAAGCTGTCGGCGCAGGTCCGGTTCAAGAAGGCCGAGCGCCTGCTGGAGGAGAAGCAGTACGCCGCGGCGGCCAGCCTGTTCATCCAGATCGTCGATCAGGATCCGCACGCGGTGGACTCGGACAAGGCGGTGTTCAACGCCGCGGTGGCCAACGAGAACCTCAAGCGCTTCGGGGCGGCGACCGAGCAGTACGAGCGGGTCGTGCGCGACTACCCGCAGAGCCCGCTCCTCGACGAGGCGCTGTTCCGCGCCGCGGTCAACCACCAGCGCTTCTTCGCCTTCGACAAGGCGGTGGCGGCCTACAAGGCGCTGGCCACCGAGGCGCGGTTCAAGAACGCGCCGCACCGGCACGACGCGCTTTATAACGCGGCGCTGATCTCGGAAAACGACCAGAGCTACGCCCAGGCGGTGGAGCTGTGGAACAAGTACGCCCGCGACGAGAAGACCAGCCCCGAGGAGGCGGCCCAGGCGAGCTTCCGCGCCGCGCTCGCCACCGAGAAGCTCGGCAGCCCCGCGCGCGCCGAGCAGGAGCTGTCGCAGTTCGTCGCCAAGTACGGCAAGGACGAGCGCCGCCTGGCCCAGGTGGTCGAGGCTCACTACCGACTGGCGCGGCTGCAGACGCAGCAGAAAAATCCCACCGGCGCCACCGAGAGCCTGCGCAAGACGGCGCAGCTCGGCGCCAAGCTGCCGCCGGGCAGCGACGGGGCGGAGTTTGCCGCCGAGGCGGCGTTCCAGCTCGCCGAGCGGCGCCTGGCCGAGCTGGAGAAGCAGCGCATCACCGGCAGCGGCCGTGAGCTGGCGACAAGCATCGCCGACTTCAACAAGAAGGTGAACGAGGCCGTCGTCGAGTACGACAAGGTGCTCGGCTACAAGCGCGCCAACTGGACGCTCGCCGCCTACTTCCGCATGGGCTACGTGTTCGAGCTGTACGGCAAGGCGCTGCTCGCCGCCCCCTGCCCGCCCGAGGTCAAGCGGCTGGGCGCCGAGGCGTGCGACCTGTACCGCACCAAGATCGAGGAGAACGTCGCCGGCATCGAGGACAAGGCGGTGGCCCGCTACGTCGTCACGCTCGAGCAGGCGGGGCGGCTGGGGGTGGCCAACACCTGGACCAAGCTGGCGCGCACCCGCGCCAACGCCTATCGCCCCGAGCAGTTCCCGCTCAGCAAGGACGAGCACGTCGCGCAGCAGCTCCTGCCCGACTCGAGCCTGGCGTTCCGGCCCGCCGGCAGCGGTGAGACGGCGCAGCTGCTCGCCGAGGCCCGCTCGGCGCTCTTGGCCGGGCAGAATGAGAACGCGATCGTGCTCGGCAAGCTGGCGCTCAGCAAGGACGACCGCTTCGTGCCGGCGATGCTAACCCTTGCGCAGGCGTACTACTTCCTCGGCAAGCGCGAGCTGGCGGCGGCGATCATCGGCGTCGCGCAGTCCCTGGAGCCCGACAACGCCGAGGCGTACCTGGTGCTCGGCTTCCTCGCCCTGGGCAAGGACGATCGGATCGCGGCGACCGCGGCGTTCAAGAAGGCGACCGAGCTCGATGCGAACCTGGGGCTGGCCTGGCACAACCTGGCGGCGCAGTACCTGCACGCCAAGAACTATCCGCAGGCGCTGCAGGCGGCGCAGCGGGCGGTGACGCTGTTCCCGGGGCCGGGCCTGGCCGGCGCGCAGCTGAACCTCGGCTCGGCGCTGCGCGGGGTGCGGCGCTTTGATGAGGCGCTCGGCGAGTACAAGCGGGTGCTCGGGCGCGATCCGAACTACGCCGACGCCTACTTCAACCTCGGCGTGCTGCACCTGGACGCGCCGCAGCTCGCCGGCCTGGACGCGGTGGGTCAGCGCAGCGCCGCGATCCAGTACTTCATGCGCTACCAGGATCTCGCCGGGAGGCGCGGCGGGCACGACGATGCCGCCGAGGCCTACATCAAAGAGGCCAAGGCCGCCATCGAGCGCGAGCAGCGCAAGCAGCAGCGCAAGCAGAAGACGAC
>DAOMZC010000522.1:0-5129 GCA_035437965.1 Pseudomonadota bacterium | reverse complement strand
CGGGGGAGGGCTGTTCATCACCCTGGGCGACAACACCGAGGTCGACGCCTTCAACACTACCCTGCACGAGCTTTTGCCGCAGGCCCTGGCGGTGGTCAAGACCACCGGTCCGCTGCGCCGCGCCGGCCAGGCCGCCGAGGCCGCGGTGCCCGGCGAGAGCGAGTCCGCCCTGACCGGCCCCGGCGAGCACCTGGGTCGCATGGATCGCCGCCATCCGCTGCTCTTGCCGTTCTCCAGCGGGCGGGCCAGCGAGTCGCTGCTGGAGGCGCGCTTTGGCCGCTACATGCTGCTGCGGCCGACTCCGCGCAGCACCGGCGACAGCGGCGGCGTCATCCTGTCGTACGAGAGCGGCGCGCCGGCGCTCATCGAGCGGCAGCTCGGGCGCGGGCGGGTGCTGCTGTTCACCTCGACGATCGATCGCGACTGGAATAACCTGCCGATTCAGCCGGCGTTCCTGCCGCTGCTCCAGCAGACCGTGCGCTACCTGTCGCACGCGCCGCTGCGCGACTCGGAGCCGGCGACCACGATCGGGCAGCCGCGCGACATCCGGCTGCAGACCGGCGACACCCGGGTCGAGATCTCGCTGCCGTCGGGAAAAAAGCGCCTGTTCGAGCGCCTGGGCGGCCGCCAGGTGCTGACCTTCACCGACACCATCGAGCCCGGCTTCTACCGGGTCGCGGCGGCCGGCGACAGCGGCGTCCTCCGCCCGCGCCCGGCCGAGTTCTTCGTCGTCAACATCGAGCCGAGCGAGGCCGATCTGCAGCCCCCGCCGCCGAGCCGGCTGGTCGCGCTGCAGCGCACGCTAAGCGACAGCGGCGCCGGCACCGAGGGCAGCGGCGCCCCCAAGCGGCAGGTCGAGCTGTGGCACTACCTGGGCGCGCTGCTCCTGGGGCTGATCCTCGGCGAGGCGCTGCTGTTGCGCCAGAAATGAGCGGCGCTCAGGCGGGGTGCAGCTCGGCGGGCTCGAACAGGCGGACGGCCGGCGGCAGCGCCTGCAGCAGGCGGGCGAGCGCGACGCTCGCGCTGTGAAACTGGATGCCCATGAGGCCCGCCGCGGGGCGCTCGGTCCAGCGGACCCGCCCGGCGAGGTGCAGGGTGTCCTGGCCGCTCACCCCGGCTCTGGCGAGCGCCTCGCCGGACACCTGGACGATGACCTGGCTGCCCAGGCGCGGCAGGGCCAGCCCGGCGATGCAGCAGCCGCCGAGCGACAGGTTGCGCAGCTCGCCCGGGCGCAGGCCGACCTCGCCGGCGCTGACGCAGGCAAACCCCACCGGCACCCGCAACAGGTGCCGCCGGGTGCGCCGCTGCGGGACGTTGAGCCCGTCGGCCCACACCGCGTCCAGGAGCTCGTCGGGCGGCGACTCGGGGAGAAACCCGACGACCGCCCGCAGGCCGGAGGGCAGGCAGGTAAGCTCCATCAGCTGCGCCAGCACGGGAAACACCTTCTTGATGGTCCGTACGTGGACCTGCAGCCGCAGCCGCTCCCCGCGCTGGGTGTCCATCGGCAGCACCGTCGCCGCATCCGGGCTGGCGAGCGGCGCGGCGGGCAGCGGTGCCACCGGCCGCACGCCCGGCTCGTCGTCCTCCCAGCCGTCCGCGTCCGGCCGCGGCAGCATTGGCAGGTCCAGCCGCAGCCCGCCCCCGCGCAGCATTCCCCAGTAGCGGCCAAGGACTTCTTTACCCGAAGGGAAGTGCACTTGCAGGGTGCGCACGGGGGACTCCTTAGCGCAAGTATAGACAATTCTACATTTTCTATGGGCAACAATGTGCAGCCGGTCGCCCGATATTTTGTCCTTTAGTCAGGGCCTTTTATTGAACAGGTCACCAAGCGCCATGAACTCGGCGCCGATGGTCAAAAGGAGCCGCGGGTCGGTAAACAGGTTCAGCGTCGGGGCGAGGAGCTTGGCGTAGCGGTCGAAGTAGAGCAGCTGGCGGGTCACCAGGATAAAGTCGCTCGGCAGGCGGGTGCCGTGCTGGCGCGAGATGCGGACCATCTTGGGGATCACCAGCCGGTAGTCGATGTCCTGCACCGACTTGCCGAGGAAGGGGCTATAGGCGTCCTGCAGGTCGGCGGCGAACTCTTCCCACTCGGGGGAGCTCGACTTGCCGTCGGCGGCGCCCATGGCGACCATGGTCTTGGCGAGTCCCACGAAGTCGCGGCTGGCAAACGACATCAGGTAGCCGGCGATCTGGCGACGGCGCTCTTCATCGAGGCGCCCGATGATCCCGAAGTCGAGAAAGCCGAGCCGCCCGTCATCGAGGATGAGGAGGTTCCCGGCGTGAACGTCACCGTGGAAAAAGCCGTAGCGGATGAGGCACTGGAACCAGGCGTGGAGTCCGCTAATGAGCTTGTCCTCGGCCTGCACCGAGCTTATGCCGCGGCGGCGGATCTCGGCGATGTCGTCGACCCGCACGCCGTGCAGCCGCTCCATGGTCAGGACCTCGCCGGTGCACAGGCGGTGCAGCGGGTGGGGGGCGGTGACGTCGCGGCGCCCGAGCTCCTTCATGATGCGGTTCCACTCGTCCATGCGCGCCGCCTCACCGAGGAAATCGAGCTCCTCGGCGATCGAGCGGGCGAACTCGGCGACGATCCCGCGCGGGTTGGCGTTGCGGATGCGCGGCAGCCGCTGCAGGAGCTCGGCGGCCAGCGCCAGCATGCCGACGTCGGCGGTCACGAGCTCGCGCAGGCGGCGGCGCTGCACCTTGACCACCAGCTCGCGCAGGCTGCCGTCCGGCTCGCGCAGGGTGACCGCGTAGACCTGGGCGATCGAGGCCGAGGCCAGCGGCTGCGGCGTGATCGAGGCGAAGATCTCCCCCGGCGGGCGGCCCAGGGCCCGGGTCAGCGTCTGCACGACCACCGGCCACGGCTCGGGCGGGACGCGATCCAGGCACAGCTGGAACTCGTTTACGTAGCGCTCGGGGAACAGGCCGTTCGAGCTGGCGATGAGCTGGCCGAACTTGATGTACGTCGGGCCGAGCCGCTCAAAGGTCCGGCGCAGCTCGATCGGGCCGGCGGTCTCCCGCTCGCCGCGCAGGCGCCGCCGCAGGTAGCGCGCCGCGAACCCGAAAAGCTCCCACAGCGTCACCACCACCCGGCGCAGCGGCGGGTGAGCGTAAAGTCCGACGGCGAGCGTCACCAGGAAGACGAGCACCGCCATCCACAGGCTGCTCTGCGCGGCCTGCGACGGCAGCAGCACGAAGGCAAGGGGCAGGGGAGGGGCGCTTCTCATACATCACAACTTGCAAGGGGCCTTATAAAGCCAAGCCAAGCCAAGCGACGCCGTGCCCGGGGCGACGCGCCTGCCTGCAGCGCGGCCGGCGCCGGGCGCGGCTACTTCTGGGTCCGCGTCAGCGTGTACTGCTTGGCGTCGGCGTCGAAGCCGCCCCCGGTCAAGTACGCCTGTGCCGCCGTCCGCTCGAGCAGCGTCAGCTGAAAGTACGCCGTCATGTACTTGATCGCCAGGCGCTGGGTCTCGGCCTTGGCCATGGTGCCGCCGCCGCACGAGGTGTCCGGGTAGGCGTCGACGAAGTCGGCGTGGGCAGCGCTTACGAAGTTGAACGCGAGCGTTCCCGCCGGGCTCCGCGTGTAGAACTGCTCGTAGTTGGTGGTCGCGTCGGTGCACGGCGGGGCGCCGGACATGCCGCGCTTGCTCGTCTGCTGGCCGAGCATGACCGGCTTCTGCGCGCCGGTGAGGTTGACCTGCGCCATATCGGCCAGGCCGTCGACCGGGTTTTGCAGCGCCGCGACCACCACCGGATCGATGAGGAACAGCCCGCGCACCGTCGGGGTCTGCGCCGCCATCGACACGCTGATCTCGGCCCCCAGGTCGTAGCCGGCAAGGCCGACGTGGGCGCCGTCGAGGCGGTTGGCGACGACCGGCTCGCTGTTGTTCAGGAGGTAGCTGAGCAGGTTGAGACCCGCGGCGCGGTAGCCGACCTGGTCGGACTCGTTGGTCGGCCGCCACAGCGCCACGACGATGCCGTGGCTGGCCAGGCGCTGGGCGTACGGGATTAGCTGCTGCGGGTCGAGGTAATGCGCCGGCGCGAGCAGCACCAGCGGATACTTGGCGCTCCGGCCGGACAGGACGACCGAGTCGTCGCTGGGCAGGTACAGCTGGCCACTCAGCAGCGCCGGCTGCTGGGCCAGCGTGATCGGCGCGGTCGCGAACTTATAGGAGCCCACCAAGTTGGGGTCGGCCGGGTCGGGCGCCAGGTCGGCCTTGCTCCCGATGTCGCCGCCCGTGCAGCTGCCGCCGTCGCACACGCTGCGCGCCGGCAGGTTGAACGAGCACGCGCTGCCGAGCAGACAGCCGTAAAGGCTCGCCCAGACCCCGAAACGACCACCAAGACGCCGTGACCCGTGCTGACGCGACCCGTCTAGAGCTGCCCGGTACATAGGTGTGGTTCTCCTGAGAATTCGATGTGTTGTCGGGATAATATCACGCGCCGCCCCAAGGGGCCAAGGCCCGGGAATCGCCGCAGAATCGGGCACGAGCGGCCAAAAGCTGCCAAATGCTGGCAAAAGCTGCGGTAAACGGCCAAAATCCGCGCGCTCCAGACAGCGCCCGGCGCAAGGCGGTCCTGGGATCGAGGTATTGCCAGCTGTAGCCAGGCGCCCGGAGCTGCCGGCAGGTATTGGCAGACATTGACATAACGCCCGCTCGCCCCCTACCCTGAACGAGGACTCTCCCTCTCTGAGCAGTCCGGCAAAGCCGGGAGAGTCGGCCGAGCCCCAGCCGACGGATAAGCCATGTTCCGCAACCTGCCTTCTCGCTACGCCCAGGCGCGCCTTTTGCCCACGCTGATGCTGCGTCCGTCGGGCTTTTTGTACAACACGCGCAACGCCGAGTCCTACACCCTGAGCCCGGTGGCGGCGTGCCTCGTACAAGGGCTGCAGCGCGGCGAGCCGCCGGACGAGCTGTGGCGCGAAGTCGTGCGTCGCTTCGAGGTCAGCGAGCCGCTGGCGCACCGCGACGCGCTGCAGTTTCTGAGCACGCTGCACCAGCTGGGCCTCTTGACCCTGGCGGAGGCGGAGCAAGAGGCGGAGGATGCCGACGAAGACAGAGGCGCCGAAGCGGACGCCGAAGCGGAGGGGGCGGCAGACGAGCAGGCGGCGGCCGGAGCGGGAG
>DAOMZC010000521.1:0-5144 GCA_035437965.1 Pseudomonadota bacterium | reverse complement strand
GGTCAGTCGGTCAGCGCGCCCCAGGCCGTGAGCACCGAGGCCGCCGCGGTCCCGCTCGGCGGGCCGGTAGCGATGTACCGCGGGGACGCGCAGCACACCGGTCGCAGCCCGTTTACCCTTCCTATAAATTCGCCGCAAGAGCGCTGGCGCTTCGCCACCCAGGGCAGCATCACCGCCGCGCCGGCGGTGGCCAGCGACGGGACGATCGTCATCGGCTCGCACGACGGCATGGTCTACGCCCTCACCGCCCTCGGCCTGCCGCGCTGGCGCTACCGCACGGCGGACATGGTGTGGGGGACCCCGGTGCTGGTCGGCGATGGGACCCTCTATGTCGGCTCGGATGACGATCGCCTGCATGCCCTCCTGCTGAGCGACGGGACACAGCGGTGGGCGGTGGCCGCCGGCACCTGCAGGCGCAGCGGCGGCCGCAGCCCGGAGGGCTCGCGCTGCGACGTCGAGCAGGTCACGCTCGGCGCCGACGGCACCCTCTACATCGGCGGCGACGGCATCTACGCGGTGCGCAGCGACGGCAAGGTGCGCTGGCATTTCGATCCAGCGTCCGGGACTTCGTCGGCCCCGTCCCCCGAGCCGGCGCACCGGCCGACACCGGGGCTCGCGGCCCGGAAGATCCACTGCGGCTCGGCCCCTTCGGTCGCCCGCAACGGCACCGTCTACGCGATCTGCCAGGAGGTCCTGTACGCCCTGGGCCCCGATGGCAGCAAGCGCTGGGAGTTCTCTGCCCAGGGCGAGTTCGAGTCGGCTCCGGCGCTCAGCGAAGACGGGCTCGCCTACCTGGGCAGCGACGATCGCCGGCTGTATGCGCTCGACGCGCTCGGGCAGCTGCGGTTCATGTACCTGGCCGGGGCGCCGATCCGCACCGCGGTGGCCCTCGGGCGCGACGGCTCGGTGGTGTTCGGCTGCGACGACAGCGCCGTCTACTCGGTGCGCAGCGACGGCACCCTCGGCTGGAGCTTCCGCACCGCCGACAGCGTGCGCTCCTCGCCGCTCATCGACGCCGCCGGCAGCGTACTGTTCGGCTCACGGGACGATCGGCTCTACGCGGTGACGGCGGACGGCAAGCTCAAGTGGTCGGTCGTGATCGACAGCGATGTCGACGGCTCGCCGGCCCTCGGGCCCGATGGGACGATCTACATCGGCGCCGACGATCAGGCCCTGCACGCGCTGCGCTGAGCGGCGGGCGCGCTAGCCGGAGCGCCGCAGCTCGCGCCCGGCCAGTCCCCCGGCGGTGACGTTGCGGGTGAAGCCCTCGCGCAGGAAGCTGTGCCACATCGCCGGGCGGTAGACATCGCCGGCGAGCAGGCTGGTGATCGCCGAGCGCGTGGTCTCGTGGGCGGCGGAGTGGACGAGCAGCTTGCGCAGGCTCTCGCCATAGAACTCGTGGACCAGGCGCTTGAACAGATCGGCGCCCTGGACCGCCTGCTGCTGGTAGCCGGCAAAGCGGTCGGCCGCCAGATCGCCAGCCTTCAGCGCGGCGTGGATCGCCGCGGCCGCAAAGCGCCCGCCCTGCATCGCCATGAGCACGCCGGTCGAGAACAGCGGATCGATGAACGCCGCCGCATCGCCGACCAAAAGGAAGCGATCGCCGTAATACTGCCGGCACCGGTACGACCAGTTGCCGGTCGTGCCCACCGGCCGCAACCGCGTCGCGCCGACGAGCAGCTTCTGCATCGCCGGGGTCTCGGCGAGCGCGGCGGCGAACATCTCTTCGGGCGACAGGCCGCGGCGGCTGCGGGTGAAGTCCTTCTGCAGCACGCAGCCGATGCTGGTCAGGATCCCCCGGAACGGGATGAACCACCACCAGCCGCCGTCGAAAAGGACGATGGTGATGTTGCCTTCGTCGCTGCCCGGCTGGCGCTGGCAGTTCTCGTAGTGGGTGTAGCAGGCGACGTTGGTGGTCACCAGATCGTCGGTGACCTTGAGGCCGCAGCGCCCACCGAGGAAGGTGTCGCGCCCGGTCGCGTCGACCAGCAGCTGGCCCTCCACCTGGTACTCGGGGCCGGCGGCCGGGCGGGCGGTCACCCGCACCCGATCGGGGAGGAACTCGACATCGCGGACCTCAGTGCGGTAGCGGACCTCGGCCCCGAGCCGCGCCGCGTTTTCGAGCAACATCTGGTCGAACTCGCCGCGCTGCACCTCGTAGGCGAAGGGGTGATCGGGGCGGATCGCGTAGGCGAAGTAGTAGGTGTACTCGGCGCCGGACTCGTTGTGGATGAAGCGCGCGCCCGGCTTGCGGATGAAGCGCCGGGCCATCTCGTCCTTCAGCTCCAGCTCATCCCAGATCTCCCCACAGCAGGGGAGCAGCGACTCACCGATGTGGAAGCGCGGGAACTCTTCCCGCTCCAGGACCAGGACGCGCCGGCCGTGCTTGCGCAGGTAGCTCGCGGTCGTCGAGCCCGCAGGCCCGCCGCCGGCCACGATCACATCATACGGAGTCTCGCCGAGTGTTATCGCCATGGTCATGGGCCCTCAGAAAAAGGTTCGGGCGGCCGGGACGCGTGGGCAGCTGGCGGCCACGGCTCATTTAAGAAAATGGGGGCGCAGTTGTAAATGCGGGAATTAGCGACGGCAAGCTGGGTTGCCGAAGCTATCGGAGCGGCTGCTGTTGGCGGAGGTGAGGCCTGGCAGCGCGGCCCCCCGGCGGGAGCTGCGGGCGGCCGGCAAGCCGGCTCAGGTGGCGTAGCAGCGCAGGAGGATGACGGTGATGTTGTCGACGCCACCGTTCTTGTTGGCCTGGTCGACCAGGTCGGTGACCGCCTTCTCGAGATCTTCGTCGGCCGCCTTGGTGATGTCGAAGATCCGCTGATCGTCGAGCATACCGGTCAGGCCGTCGCAGCACAGCATCAGCGTGTCGCCGGGCTGCATCGCGTCGTGGCGAATGTCGACCTGCACCGTCTCCCGCATCCCGAGGGCGCGGGTGATGACGTTCTTGTGCGGGAAGTTTCGCTGCTCTTCCTCGGTCATGTCGGGCTTGGCCTCCTTGTAGTCCTCAAGGAGGCTGTGATCGCGCGTCATCTGCTGGATCTTGTCACCGCGCATGCGGTAACCGCGCGAATCACCGACGTGGCCGAAGTAGGCCTTTTCGCCGCTGAGCATGCACGTCACCATGGTGGTGCCCATGCCCTTGCACATCGGGTCTTTGGTGGCCGACTCGTGAACCTTCCAGTTGGCCAACTTGATGCCGCAGACCAGGCGATTTTCGACGTACGACAGCTGGCGGTCCATTTTATAGGGCCAGGTGGCGTCTTCGTCCTTTGTTCGCCGAAAAAATTCCTGCAGCGTTTCGGCGGCCAGCTTCGAGGCAACTTCCCCCTTAGCGTGGCCACCCATGCCGTCCGCCACGATGAAGAGCTGCTCATCCTCCATGAGGAGGAAGTAGTCCTCATTCTGCGTCCGTTTCATTCCGGGATCGGTCTTGGCAGCGTAGCGGATCTTCATGGGTAGAGGCGCTCGGCGTCCTAAATCACCGCGCAGAGTAGGACTTTATCAACAGCAGCGATAAAGTCAACGGGGCCTTTTGACCACATCTCGTCCTTTTCCCCGTCGGGGCGGATCGCACGAGCTTCATAGGGGACGAGAATGCTTGGATTTTTTGGGGGTCTTTTTGGGCCGCAGTTTTTTTCGGACTTTTTTTATTACCGGTTTTTGTTGTTTTTCCAGGATTTTTCTGAGGGATTTTCGCAAGAATTTGCGCAAGGATTTCGGGCGACGATTTTAGCGAATTTCGGGCGGGCGGCTGGCGGGCGGCGCCGCAATTGCGCCGCGGGTCTTACACCCCTACGATGAGGAACCATGTCGACCAACCAGCCCGAGAACCTAAACACCGCGCCGCCCGCGCCAAAGCCCGAGCCTGTCCCCGGGCGCCCGCAGGCCGAGATCGTCACCATCGGCGATGAGCTTAACCGCGGCGAGATCATCGATTCCAACGCCGCCTGGCTCGGCGAGCGGCTCAGCGATCCCGAGCTCGGCTTCTATGTCCGCTTCCGCCAGGGCGCCAACGATGAGCCGGCGGACATCGCCGCGGTGCTGACGGCGGCGGCGCGCCGCTCGCAGGTGGTGGTGGTCTCGGGCGGGCTCGGGCCGACTACGGATGATCTGACCGTGGAGGTGGCGGCCGGGCTCCTCGGGGTCGAGCCGGTGATCGAGCCCGAGCACGAGCGCCGCATGCGCGCCCGCTTCGCCGAGCGCAACTTCGCCTTGAGCCCGAACAACCTGCGCCAGGTGCGCATCCCCGCCGGCGCGGCGGTGCTGCAGAACCGCCACGGGCTGGCCCCCGGCTTCTCGCTGCAGCTGTTCGGCGCGACGCTGTTCTTCATGCCCGGCGTGCCGCGCGAGATGAAGCAGATGTTCCAGGATGAGGTCGTGCCGCGCCTGCGCGCCCTGCAGGCCACCGGAAACGGCGCCGGCGCCAAGGGGCCCTTGAGCACCGCCCGCCGCGTCTACCGGGTGATCGGCCTTGGCGAGTCGCACGTCGACCACCGCCTGGCCGGCCTCATCGACCCGCCGCCGGCCGGGGCCCGCCACGTGACCGTGCACTATCGCCTGGCCTTCCCCGAGGTGATCGTGACCCTTATCGCCCAGGCCGACGACGACAGCGCGGTGCAGGGTGTGCTGCAGGGGCTCGACCGCGAGGTCCGGCAGCGCCTCGGCCGCGCCTTGTACAGCGACGGCGCGGACGAGCTCCCGGTGGTGCTCGGGGCGGCGCTGCGGGCGCGCGGCGCGACGCTCGGCACCGCCGAGTCGTGCACCGGCGGCCTCATCGGCGAGCTGCTCACCGCGGTGCCCGGCTCGTCGGACTACTTCCGCGGCGGCGTCATCGCCTACGCCAACGAGGTCAAGATCGCCGCCCTGGGGGTCCAGCCCGCGACGCTGGCGGCGCACGGCGCGGTGAGCCAGCAGACGGTCTCGGAGATGGCGCTCGGCGCCCGGCGGCTGCTCGGCTGTACCTACGCGGTCGCGGTCTCGGGGGTCGCCGGACCCGGCGGCGGGACGCCGAGCAAGCCGGTGGGGACGGTCCATGTAGCGGTGGCCGGTCCGGACGCCGAGACCGTGCTGACCCGCCAGATCCTGTGGCCGGGCGATCGCGAGCAGGTGCTGCGGCGTGCGCGCGTCCGCGATTCGCTCGA
>DAOMZC010000520.1:0-5155 GCA_035437965.1 Pseudomonadota bacterium | reverse complement strand
AAGACCAACCAGGGCACCGGGGTCGACAACGGCGCGCACGGGTCGCTCGGTCGCATCCCGGCGGTGGTGCAGCAGATGGACGAGTTCCTGCGCCCCGGTGGTCAGGCCCGCAACACCTGCGGCGCGAGCTGCGTCTTCCCGCTGTAGCGGCGCGCGGGCGCTGACCAGGCTCGGTGAGCGCGGGCGATTCTGTTGCGCCCTGACCGCCGCATGCCGACGGCGCCCCGCTGTGCTAGCCTGCGCGATCATGCTGGCCCTGGTCCGCGACATCGGTCGACTGCGCGAGATTTCCACCGTCCTTTTCCGCCACGGCTTCGGCGAGATCGCCACGCGCGCCGGGCTCCTGCACGCGCCGCCGGACGCCGCTGCCGCCGACTCGCCGGCCGAGCCGGGCGCCCGCCGCAGCGGCGCCACGTTCGAGCGGATTCGCCTGGTGCTGCAGGACCTGGGCCCCTCGTTCATCAAGCTCGGACAGATCGTCTCGACCCGCGCCGACCTGCTGCCCGCCGGCCTCATCACCGAGCTGAAGAAGCTGCAAGAGGAAGTCCCGCCGGTCCCCTTCGCCGCCGTCCGCGACGAGGTCGAGGCGAGCCTGGGCGCCCCGCTCGGCGAGCTGTTCGTCCGCTTCGATGAGCAGTTCCTCGGCGCCGCCTCGATCGCCCAGGTGCACCGCGCGACGCTCCGGGTCAGCCGCGACGGGGCGGAGTCCGAGCAGGAGGTCGTGGTCAAGGTCCAGCGCCCCGGCGTCGCCGAGACCGTGGCCCGCGATCTGGATCTTTTGCGCCGCCTGGCCGCCGCGGTGGAGCGCGCCGTGCCCGAGACGCGCCTTTACTCCCCGCGCGCCCTGGTCGAGCACTTCGAGCGCGCCATCACCACCGAGCTGAACTTCACCATCGAGGCCGAGCACGCCGAGCGCTTCGCCCACAACTTCGCCGGCCAGCCCGGGGTCCGCTTCCCGCAGGTCTACCGCCACGTGAGCAGCCGCCAGGTGCTGGTGCTGGAGTACTTCGCCGGCTGCAAGGTGGGCGCCGCGGCGGCCCACGGCTTTAGCGGCCCGCAGCTGGCGCGCCAGGCGGTGGGCGTGGTGGTCAAGATGATCTTCGAGGACGGCTTTTTCCACGCCGATCCGCACCCGGGCAACATCATCATCCTCGGCACGCCGGCGGCGCCGGTGATCGGGCTCATCGACCTGGGCATGGTCGGGCGCCTGGGCCCCGAGCTGCGCGACCGGACCCTGGATCTGCTGGTCGCCGCGGCGCGCAAGGACAGCTACGCGGTCGCCGACGCCCTGTACGCGATCGGCCGCCCAACGACCAAGGTCGATCTCACCGCCTACCGCACCGAGGTCGCGCTGCTCGCCGAGAAGTACCTGGGCCGACCGCTCAAGGAGATCGAGGTGGCGGCGCTGGTCCGCGATCTGGTGCAGGGCGCCAGCAAGTTCAGCATCGAGATCCCGCCGGACTTCCTGCTCGTCGGCAAGGCGCTGATGACCATCGAGGGCATCGGCAAGCAGCTCGACCCCGAGCTCGATGTCCTGGGGGAGGCGGCGCCGCACGTGCTGGCGCTCATCCAGAAGCGCTATTCGCCGCAGCGGCTGGGCAATGATCTATTGCGCGGGCTGCAGCAGCTCGGCCGCGCCGGCTACGATCTGCCGCTGCACCTGCGCGAGGTGCTCGACGATCTGCGCCTGGGCCGGCTGACCCTGCGCACCACCGATCCCGAGCTCGGCCGGGCGGCGGCGCGCCTGGGCCAGCGGCTCGCCGGCGGCCTCTTGGCGGCGGCGCTGTGCCTGAGCGCGACGCTGCTGTTCAACGCGCAGCACCCGCTGCCCGCGTACGTGCTGTTTACCCTGGGCCTGCTGCTCGGCGCCTGGCAGCTGCGCGGGGCGACGGTCTAGCCTGTTATCTCCCGCCGAGATCCCTATACTAGCCGGGTGAAAAACGCCCCGCTGCTGCCGATCTTCCTCATCGTCCTGGTCGACGTGTTCGCCATGACGCTGGTCATCCCGCTTTTGGCGATCTACGCCGAGACGTTCGGGGCGACCCCGGTTCAGGCGACGCTGCTCGTGTCGGTGTTCGCCTTCTGTCAGCTGTTCTCTGGGCCGTTCCTCGGGCGGCTCTCGGATCGCACCGGGCGCAAGCCCCTGCTCATCGTCAGCCAGCTCGGGACGTTCGCGGGTCTTTTGCTGATGGCCGCGGCGCACTCGCTGCCGGTGCTGTTCTTGGCCCGCGTCCTCGACGGGGCGACGGCGGGCAACCTGTCGCTCGCGCAGGCGTATATCTCCGATCATACAAAGCCGGAGAACCGCACCCGCGCCTTTGCCATCATCGGCGTCGCGTTCGGGGTGGGGTTCTTCCTCGGGCCGTGGGTGACGGGGTTCCTGGTCCGCTACGGGCTGAACGCGCCGATCCTGCTGGCGGCGGCGCTGTCGCTCACCAGCGTCGTGTGCACGACGCTGCTCTTGCCCGGGGGGAAGCCGCCGCCCGAGCCGGGGACCGCGGAGGGCGCTCGGCGGCCGCGGCTCGGCCGGCTCGCGGCGCTGCGTGCCCGCCGGACGCTGTGGACGCTGTGGGCGCAGTTCTTCCTGTTCTCGCTGGCGTTCTCGCTGTTCACCTCGGGGTTCGCGCTGTTCGCCGAGCGGCGCTTCACGTTTGCCGGGCATCCCTTCGGCCCGCGCGAGGTGGGCTACCTGTTTGCGTACAGCGGCTTCCTCGGCATCCTCTTGCAGGGCGGGCTGATGGGGCGGCTGGTGCGGGGTCTGGGCGAGGCGAAGCTGGCGCGCCTCGGCTTCCTGGCGGCGGCGATCGCCTACTGCGGGCTGGCCCTTGCGAGCGGCATGCCGCACCTCATCCTGGTCGCCACCATCTCGGCGTTCGGCAACGGCGTGCTGCGGCCGGTGCTCACCGGCCAGGTGTCGCAGGCGGTCGGCGCGCACGAGCAGGGCGAGGTGCTGGGCATCAACCAGTCGCTGGCGTCGCTGGCCGCGGTGCTCGGGCCGTACCTCGGAGGGATGATCATCGAGCATGAGCTGCTGCCCGCCTGGGGCATCCTCCCCGCCTGCGTGTGTGTGCTGGGGCTGCTCCTCGCCCTGCGGCCGACCGGCGCGGCGGCCCCGCGAGCGGCGTAGGCAGCGGGTCTTTGCCGGCGATGCGCGAAGTGCTGCGGAGTCCCTTTTTTATCGTGGCTGTCGATGAAGAGGCAGCGCTCTGCCGCATCACCCGCACCAGCGAGCCGTTCGCCACCGCCAAAGAGGCGCAGAGCCGGTGGCTGGAGGTGAGCGCGGCGCTCGACCGGGTGGGCCGCCAGGACCGCTGCCTGCTTACCGACCTGCGTCTGGGGCCGGCGCGCAACGATCCGGCTTTCGAGGTGGCGGTGCGCGCCGTGGTGCCCAAGGTGCACCACGGGTTCCGCCGCAACGCGGTGCTGGTGCGGATGGCGGCGGGGGTGCTGCAGATTCGCCGCCACGCCCGCGAGGACGGCGTGGAGCGGCTGGTCACCGACAGCGAAGACGCCGCCCTGGCCTACCTCCGCGAGAGCGCGCCCAGCTCGACTAGCCGCCGCTAGCGGCCCGTCTCCTGCCGCAGGCGCTGCACCACCGGCCCGGGCCGGGTCACGCACGCCCAGGATGACCTCAGCGCCGGGGCTGAACAGGGCGCGCGGTCTTGACTCTGATCTCGGAGGCGCCGGCGACCCGCTACCGACCCCGCCCCTACTTGCTCGCCGGAGCGAGCGCGCGGGCGATCGCCGTCGCCAGCTTGCGAGTGGCGCGCGGATCGGGGTGGCCGTCCCCGGGCAGGGTCCACGCGGGATCTAGATCGACGAGCAGGTAGGGCAGCTTGCGCGCCTCGAACAGGTTGCGGATGATCCACGCCTCGGGGTGCGCGGCCAGCGGGCGCGGCGGGCCCAGGCTGGGAATCAGGAACAGCGGGGTCGCGCCGCGCTGCCGGGCCAGCTGGGCGGTCTGGGTGAACAGGGCGCCGACGAGCTCGATCATCGCCTGGTTGTGCGCCTCGGAGTGATAGGGGATGACGTTGCGCAGGAACTTGCGCAGCCGCAGCTCGGCAAAGAAGCCGCGGGCCGGCGGCAGCAGCTCGAGCTGACCCTGGCCGTCGAGGGCGAGGTGCGGCCGATAGTCGCGCATGGTGCGATCGAGCAGCGCCGGCAGGAACAAGGTCACCACTGCGACCGGCCGCGCGTAGCGGGGCAGCTCGTCGGCAAGCCGCAGGTAGGCCTGATCGCAGGCGTAGCCGCCGACGCTCAGGTTGACCACCTGCAGCCCGAGCTGCTCGCCGACGAGCGCTGCGTAGGTCTCCGCGTACTGCAGGCCGTGGCCGATGCCGATCGACTCACCGGTAAAAAGGACTGTCGGCAGCGCCGGGTCGAGCACGTCTTGGACACTGCGGACGCGTACGCTCTGCGCGTTGAAGCTGTACTCGATGTCGCGGCCGGCAAGCGGCGCGACGGTGCGCTGCGACGGCGTGGGCAGCCAGCCGTAGCGCGGGTGGGCGCCGCCGAGCCGCAGCTCCAGAGGGGGGTTGGTCTGGCGCATCCGTTCAAGGCGACGCTCGGTGTGGCGCAAGACCGCTTCAAAGAGGAAGGTCACCACGAGCAGCACCAGGACCACCCGCCCCACGGCGGCGAGCCGCTCGCCCGCGGTGAGCCGCGCCGACCACCCAAGAGCCCAGCGGTGAAGGCGCTCGACCACCAGAGTCCGTCCGCGCACAAGGAGCAGCAGGCCGACCGCGGCGCAGGCAATCCGGACCAGCGCCACCTTGTAGGCGTAGTGCTCGCGCGGCACCAAATAGGAATGCATGAAGTGGCGCTCAAACCACGCGAGGTCGGCGCGCTCGGCAAAAAAGATCAGCGCCAGCGCAGAGATAAGCGTCGCCGCCTCAAGCGCGAAGCGCCAGAAGCGGGAGCCGGGCCCGCCGGGGGGAATCTTTTTTTCAGCACCAGAGGCTTCCATCATCGGGGTCGCATGTTGTGCTAAGTTCCCCGCGTGGGCAATAACGGCGCACCGGACTTGCAGAGTCAGCTGAAGAGCGCGGGGTCCGGCTCGGCGGCGCTGGCGCTGCCGCTCCTGCCGGCGGAAGCCGAGCTGCGGAGTCGCGCCGCCCGCGCGCTGCCGCCGACTCGCCTGCTCGATCAGCTCTTG
>DAOMZC010000519.1:0-5163 GCA_035437965.1 Pseudomonadota bacterium | reverse complement strand
CTCAAACCGGATAAGGGAAGCGCCGAGCGAGCCGGCGCGGCAAGCGTTCCGCAGCGGCTGCTTGGGCGAGCCGGCTACGGCGGATCGGCAGGGAACAGGCTGCGATCGATGGCGGGAAACAGGGTCAGCGCGTTGCGGTAGTAGATCTTGCGCAGCACGGCGTCGGGCAGCTCCAGTCCGTAGAGCTTCCAGTGGGCGTGGCGCTTGCGGTAGTAGTCGAAGTACTCATCGGCGGTCTCAAGGACGCGGAAGTAGGCGTAGTACTCTTCCTTGCTGTAGGTGTCCTTGCCGAACAGGACCCGATCCTGGTAGCGGACGAGCCACTGCGCGGCGAAGCGCGGCTGCCGCCCGAGCTCCGCCAGGACCGCTCCGATCTCTGTATACACATTGGGGAGCTCGTCGAGCAGCTGGCCCAGGCGCGCCAGATCATTGCCCAGCCAGCCAAGGTGAGCGTCGATGAAGCGGGTCTTTGGGTGCTTGCGGAACAGGTGGTGCTGCTCGGCCAGGATGGTCTCGAACGGCGGGAAGCGGTCCGCCGGGCGGTAGCGCCCGGGCTCCTGCTTGAGCTCCAGCCAGCGCTCGTTGTGCTTGTCCTTGGGCAGCCAGAACGGCGACGGCTCGCCCGAGTGGATGAGCACCGGAATGGCGAGCTCGCCGCAGCGCTGCCAGATCGGATCGAGCCGCGGATCATCGACAGCGATCCGCTTGCCGCTCTTGTCGCGATCGGTCAGACCCAGGCTCTTATAGACCTTCAGGCCGCTCGCTCCCTGCTTGGCCGCCGCGTCGAGCTGGGCGAGCGCCTCCGCCGGCCACCCCGGCTCATCGAGCTTCTCGAAGTCGAGGTTGACGAACACCAGGAAGCGGCGCGCCTGCTTCTTGTGGACGTTGGCGAGCGACCACTCAAGCAGCTTGCCGCGAAAGCCGCTGAGGTTGACCATCACCGCCATGTTAAGCTCGTCCATCTCGCCGACCAGCTTGTCCAGGTTCTGGATCGGCATCAGCCACTGGTGGTTGTGGACATCGACGAACGGGTAGCGGGCGCGGGTGAGCGGGTGCTGCGGAACCTTGAGGCTGGAGACCGGCTCGTACTCCTCCACGTCCATGACGTTGAGGCGGTACTGGATGCGCCCGATCAAAAACAGCGCCGCCCCCAGAAACGCCAGGATGCCCACCGCCGCGAGCAACCACCGCCTTGTACGCCGCGCCACTTCAGTTGGCCGCGAGCGGCACGCGCACGAGCGTGGTGTCCCAGGCGAGGTCCAGGCTGGCGCCCGGCGTCCCAGCCGGCTGGCCGGAGATCTGGATCGTGAACTGCTCGCTGCTGCTCGGGGCGACAGTGACCGGCACCTCGACGCTCAGCACGTCCTTGTCGTGGCTCGGCTCGCGTGCCCCCCACCGATCGGGCTGGCTGTTGAGCACCACCTTCCAGGCGCTCGCCCCGGGGATCGCGTACATCCTATAGGTCCCGGCGCCCACCGGCTTGCCGGCGAAGAGGACGTTCTGGTCGAAGGTGATCGTGGTCGCCGCGTTGGCGCCCAGGCGCCAGTAGGTATCGTACGGGACGAGCGCCCCGGCCGCCTTCTCACCGAAGATGAGCCGCCCCTTCTTGTAGGGCCGGCAGTACACCACCTTGACCGCGAGGCCGCCCTGGTTGAACTCTACGGTGTCGCGCGGGCTCCGCTTGTTGCCGACAAGGACCGTGTAGCCGATAAAGGCGGCGACCAGAAGCAGCAGGGCGCCGACGCCGGTAAGGAGCATCTTTTTCATCCGCCTACCCTACTCCAGCCGGGCGCACACTGACTACAGATACCCGCACTTGGCGCAGCTCCGATCGCCGAATTATGGAGTGCTATCTTTTTTCAGATGCGCCGATTCCCGATCGTGCTTGTCCCCCTTTTCTTGTTCTCCCTGGTCAGCCTGGACACCCTGGCCGCCGCCGCCGAGCCGACCGCCAGCATCGCGGGCACCGCGACCGACGGCGGCAAGCCAGTTGCCGGGGCGCTCGTGGCGGCGATCGCGATGCAGTCGCAGGACGCTGCCGTTACGGCGCGCAGCGATGCGCAGGGGCGCTTCAGACTGGGCCCGCTCTTGCCCGGCAAGTACGGCGTGACCGCTACCGCCAGCGGTCACACGGCCGGCTTCACGCTGGGTGTCGCAGCGGCCGCCGGCGCGGTGGCGCGGACCGAGGTAAAGCTTGGCGGCGCGGCGCTCGCGGTGTCGGGGACGGTGGTCGACGACTTGAGCGGGCAGCCGCTGAGCGGCGCCAAGCTGCTGGCAGCGCGCGAGAGCGAGGTGGAAGGCGATCTGTTCGCGATCGAAGTCCCAAGCGGCAGCTACCAAGTCCTGCTGCCGCAGGGAAAGTACACCCTGATCGCCAGCGCGCCGGGACACGCAGTGCAGCGGCAGCCCGCCGCCGAGGGTGCCGCTGCGGTGACGCTGCGCCTGCCGCGGAGCTGGCCGCCGGGTCCGGCCCCGACGGAGGTCGTCGACTGGATGCGCGCCCACGCGATCCCGCTTTCGGGCGTCGAAGCGGGACACGGCGCCGCCGACCTGCAGCCGCTCGCCGCGGCGCTCGGGGAGGCGCGGCTCATCGGCCTGGGCGAGGCGACGCACGGGAGCCGGGAGTTCTTCCAGCTCAAGCACCGCCTCCTTGAGTGGCTGGTCAGCGAGCGGGGCTTCAACGTCTTCGCCATCGAAGCGACGATGCCCGAGGCGTTCGCCATCAACGAGTACGTGCTGACCGGACGCGGCGATCCGCAGAAGGCGCTGGCCGGTCTTTACTTCTGGACCTGGAATACCGAGGAGGTGCTGGACCTGATCCGCTGGATGCGAAAGTGGAACTCCGATCCCCGGCATCCCAAGGTGAAGTTTTACGGCTTCGACATGCGCCAGATGCCGCGCGCGGTGCAGGTCGCGCTGGCCTACATCGAGCGCGTCGAAAAGAGTGAGGCTGCCAGCTGGGCCACCCGGCTCGCGCCGCTCGCCAACGCGCTGGACGCCCGCGCCGCCGTAAGTGAGCCCGCGGAGCTGCCCGCGCTGGCCAAGGACGCCGCCGCGCTGGTCGAGCGCTTCGATGCCGCGCGCGCCGCGTGGACGGCCCGCAGCTCGGCAAAGGCGTGGGCGATCGCGCGGCAGCACGCGCGGCTCCTCGTGCAGTCCCTCGAAGTGCTGAGCCTTGGTCAGGCGCCGGCCGCTGGTGAGAGGCGCGACCAGGCGATGGCCGAGAACATCAGCTGGATCGCCGAGCACGAGGGACCGCAGTCCAAAGTCGTAGTCTGGGCGCACGACTTCCACGTCTCGTACGGCAGCCCGAGCTGGCACCCGATGGGCCAGTTCCTGCGCACCCGCTGGGGCAAGGCGTACTTGAATGTCGGCTTCGCCTTCGACCACGGTGACTTCCGCTCCGGCGATCGCCAGGATAACGACCGCGTCCACCCCTTCACGGTCGAGCCGCTGCCGCCCGGAACTTTCGACGCGACCTTGAACGCGACCGGGCTGCCGCGCTTCATCCTCGACCTGCGCAACCCGCCGGCCGGCACCGTCGCCGACTGGCTCGGCGCCCAGCACGGCAAGCGCGAGATCACCGAGGCGTTCAATCCGAAGTGGCCGTCGGCGACAAGCGGGCTGCCCGGGGTCACCGCGCGCGAGTTCGATCTGATCGCCTTCATCGCCCAGACCGCCGCGGCGCGCAGCCTGCCGGAGGGCAGCGGCGGCGATCGGTCCGTCCTGCCCGAGCCGCTCAACCTCGGGTTCGAGGAGCTCGACGGCGACAAGGTGCGCGGCTTCAGCGTCTTGCCGCTGCTGCCGGCGTTCGGGTACTCCTTCAGCGCCACCGCCGAGAAGCCGCTTGCCGGCGCCCGCTGCGCCCTCCTCCGCCGCCTGCCGGGTCCGCATTATGGGCAGTCCGTAGGTGAGTTCCTGCAGCGCATCGACGCCAAGCCGTACCGCGGCAAGCGCGTGCGCCTTGTGGCCGCGGTCCGCGCCAAGGTCGCCGCCGGCAGCAGCGCGCGGCTTACGCTGCAGGTCCGGCCGGGCGGCCCCGGCACGCTCAACTTCATGCGGGACAGCCCGATCGTCGATGCGCACTGGAAGACGTACTCGCTGGAGCTCGCGGTTCCGGCCGGCGCCGCGGCGCTGGCGATCGGCGGCGCCCTGGTAGGCGATGGCGCCGCCTGCTTCGACGACTTCCGCCTCGAGATCATCCCGCTGCCGGGCCCCCCAGTCGATCCAATCGCTCCGGTCGCTCCGGCCCCTCCGGTGGCTCCCCCTGCCCTGCCAGCCAAGCCCTGAGCACGACGTAGCTCCAGAAGAAGCGCTCCGCGGTCGAGCTTCCAACATGCAAAATGAGTCGCGCAAAAAAAGAGTAAGGTAAAAGTGTATGCTGCCAGTGCTCGAAGAGACGCTGGTGCTCAGCCGCGCTGTAGCGCGCGGCGAGCTCCAGGAGTCCGAAGTCCCGCCCGAGACAGTGTCCGTTCCTGAAGGCGTCACCGTACGCTTTGGCCGCCGGCTCGATCGGCTGGTCCGCCGCGGCCGACTGAGCGAGCAAAAGGTGCTGCAGCTCCTGCAGGAGGTGCGCAGCGACTCCCTGGGCCGCGACCGGACCCTGGAGCCGAGCCAGCTCGCCACCGACCTGGCCCGCGGCGGCACCCTCCTGCCGGGGGATAGCGGCGCGGCGCCGCAGGCCGAGTCCGCGGTGACCGCTCCCGAGCCGGGGCTCGAGCAGACAGTGAACGGTCCGCAGCTCGTGTACGCGGCGCCGCGACCGTCCGCGCAGTTCCCCTGCGAAAACTGGACACGCTACGAATTCCTGGCGCTGCTCGGGCAGGGCGGCATGGGCGCCGTGTACAAGGCGCGCGACCGCCGCCTGGGGCGCATCGTCGCGCTGAAGTTCATCCGCAGCAATGACGAGCAGATGACGCAGCGCTTCATGCAGGAGGCGCGGGCGCAGTCAAAGCTCGAGCACGAGGGCATCTGCCGGGTGCTGGAGGTGGGCGAGTTCGAAGGCAAGTCCTACATCGCGATGCAGTTCGTCGATGGCATGCCGCTCGACAAGGCGCGGTACGCGCTCGGCCTGAACGAAAAAGTACAAATTCTGCGCGATGTCGCCGTTGCCATGCACTACGCCCATGAAAAAGGAGTGATCCACCGCGACCTCAAGCCAGC
>DAOMZC010000518.1:0-5177 GCA_035437965.1 Pseudomonadota bacterium | reverse complement strand
AGCTGCAGCGGGTGGACTATGCGCGCGTCGTACGCAAGGGCAGCGTCGCGCGCAGCCGCGCCTTCAGCGGCTTTGTCCTGGGCGGAGTGCGCGGCGCGCTGCTCGGGCTCGGCACCGCGGCGCGAGCGGAGCTCGGCGGGCGCCTGGACCTGCGCCCGCTGTCGCTGGAGCTGCGGCTGGGGCTTGGCGGCTCGCAGCAGCAAAACCAGGTCCTCGCCATCTCGACCTATGAAGTCAGCGCTGCGGTGGCCGGACTGCACGCCTTCGATCTGAAGCGGGTCACGATCAGCCTGGGCATCGAGCTCGGTCTGTCGTGGCTGGGACAGCGGTTCAGCGCGGCGGAGACGCGACCTCGCAACACGCTCGCCGGGTCCTTGGCGCCGGTCGTCCAGCTTGAAGTTCCGCTGCGCCGCCGGCTCTACCTGCGGGCTGACGGCGGACTTCTGACCTACTTCCTCCCGGCCGCGAGCTCGGCGGCGCTGACCCCGTCCCTGAGCTATCGGGCGGTGGCCGGACTTGGGGTGTACTATTGAGGAGACTATTGGGAATCGTCTGCTCCCTGCTACTTGCCGGCTGCGGTGACCGCCTTGTCGATGGAGCATTTCTGGGCGACGCGGCCATCCGCTTTCACGGCGTCCTTACTGCGCCGGTGGTCAGGCCGGGCGAGGCCACGGTGGGCGCGGTCTGGCTGGGCTTCTCCGCGCTGTCGCGGCGCGGCGCTGGCATCGAGACGCGGACCCTGCCGATCTCGGAGCTCGCGTTCCCATCGAACTTCATCTGCGATCTGCTCGATACGCCCCCGGGCACCGGATATTACCAGACGGCGCGCGGCGTCATCATCCCGAGCAGCCTGCGCATCGCGCGGCTGTTCGTGTTCGATGATGCGGATCGGGACGGGCGGTTCGCCCTTGATGAAAAGGGATTCCTCGTGCCGCCGGATCGGCTACTGGCGCGCAGCGTTCGCCACGCCCTTATCTTCGTCTCGGCGGCGCTCGCCGATCCGCAGAGCTATGATGGCAGCGGCATGATTCTGACCAACTGGGAGCAGGCGCTTCCGGGCTACCACCTGGTGGCGCTCGACCCTGATGTGGCGTCCCCCGATCTATCTGGGACCGTGGTTGGAAATGATACACCTGTGGAGTTTTCTCTCCCGCAGTCGGAAGTGAATTTCTGATGATTCAGGTGCCACAGTTTGACTCGTTTGGGGTCCAAGGAGCATGACCGGCCGCGACTCGCTAAAGGCGATGTCGGCTTCAGCGATAGCGGCTCGGCTGTCCCCCAACACATGGAGTCATGAACATGCTGCGATTCACTCTGTTTTCGGCGCTGCTTGCCACTGCTGCCTGCGGTCAGTCCTCCCCCGTCGAGCGCATCGACTCGTCCCTGAAGACCCCGCTCAAGCCCGGCGAGGCATACTCCCTGGCGCGCGTCACCGATGACAAATACTGGATCTCGTCCATCGCCGTCTCGGATAACTATCTGTTCCTGGCGACCTCCTGGCAGGGCGTCTACCGCATGCCCAAGTACGGCGGGGCGCTGACCGCGGTCGAAGAGGACGACAAGGCCGTCGGTCGGGTCGCCGCCAACCGCGACACGGTGTTCTGGAACCGGACCACGTTCGGCGCCGGCGACGCTCCCCACACGCAGGTCAAGCAGCAGCCGGCGGCGGGTGGGGCGACGTCGACTCTGCTGGAGGGGGACTTTGGACCGTTTGCCACCAACCTCTATCCGACCCTGGTTGCTACCGGGGATGCGCTGTATATGATGCGCAGCGACAAGCCGGGCGATTTCTCGGTGCGGCTCGACAGGCTCTTACTGCGCGATGGGACAAAGTCCACGCTCGCTTCGTTTCCTGACACGGGAGGGTCGGCGATCCCGTGGCCGACCGCGTGGACGCTGACCGGCGATCACCTTTACTACACCCTGAACGCAAGCCTGCCGCGGACGGTCATGGACGTGAAGATCAGCAGCGGCAGCACGACCCCGCTCGCCCTGGACGCGCCGATCAGCAGCGGCTTTCTGGCTGCCGACGCTACCGGCCTGTACTCCGACCTCCCGGGTCGGACGTATGGGCTGGCGAAGATATCGCCGACCGATGGAGCGGTGCGGACGCTACATACAAGCCCCGATCTGCAGCTCGGCTCGCGTACAGCCACGGTCGCGATCGATGCCGACAACATCTATCTTTTGACGCACGACGATAAGGTCGGGAACCAGATTCAGGCGGCGCCCAAGGCGGGCGGCGCGCCGACGGTCATCGGCTCGGGCAGCCAGTTCCAGTTCGGCGTGGACCAGTTTCTACAGGATGACGACAACCTCTTCGTGCTGCATGAGGGCCATGAGGTGCTGCTCCTGCCCAAGAAGCCCGGCGCGGCGGTGCCCTAGCGTCCGCGCCGCGGCGGTGCCCTAGCGTCCGCGCCGCGGCGGTGCTCTAGCGTCCGCGCCGCGGCGCTCAGGGGGTCTTCAGCTCTGGCGCGGCGGCGAAGCGGTCGGCGACTTCGTCCAGCAGCTTGCGCAGCTCGGCCTGCGGCAGCCAGCGCCCGCGCACCATCACGCCGGCGCGGCGCTCGGTGTTGGCGATGTCTTCGAGCGGGCTCGCCTCGAGCAGGAGCAGGTCGGCGCGCTTGCCGCGCTCGATCGTGCCGAACGTGTCCAGGCCCTTCAAGTACTCCGCCGGGGTGCGGGTCGCCGCCTCCAGCGCGGCGTACGGAGTGAGCCCCGCCGCGACGAGGTTGTGGATTTCGCGGTGCAGCGTGAAGCCGTAGACCAGGAACAGCTCGGGCGCGTCCGAGCCGGCCATGATCTTGCCGCCGGCATCGTGGATGGTCTTTACCAGCTGGTCGCGGATGCGCTGGTAGCGCTGCCGGCGCTCGGCTGAAGGCGGGTTGGTCCAGAACTTCCGGTGCGCCGCGAACAGGCGGTCGCGCAGCTTCTCGGGATAGAAGCGATAGTCGGGCCGCGCGCGGATCTCGGCATCGCTCTGTTCGACGACGAAGCAGAGCTTGAAGAACGTGAGGGTCGGGGTGGAGTAGACCCCGGCGCGCGCGGTCGCCTTGGCGAGCTCGGTCACCTTGCGGTCGTCGACATAGTCCAGGCTCTCCCAGTTGGGCTTCTTCCACACTCCATAGTCCGAGACCGACACCTTCATCGGCGCATCGTCCTTGAGCACCGATTCCATGTAGGAGTCCAGGTGCTCGATCTGCTGGCCGACCTCCAGGGCGTGCGCGGTACCGACCCGCGGGTCGACGTGGCCGATGACGCGCAGGCCGACCTCGCGGGCGGTCGCGATTACCGCGTCGTAGACTGGGCGGGTGATCTCGGTCGTGAGCTTGATGAAATCATAGCCGGCGGCCTTGCTCGCGCGCACCGCCTGCTGCGCCTCTTGCGGCGTTGTCACCACGTGGCCGTTCCACACCTTGCCGGACGCCTTGCCGGCGAGCTGCGGGCTTGCCGCATAGATCGTCGGGCCCAGCTGCTCCCCCTTTTCCACCTTGGCCCGCAGCACGAGCTGCGCCGGGGTCCCGGTCATCAGCCGGATCGTCGTCACTCCGTTGGCGATCAGGATCGCCAGCTCGTCACCGGCCAGCCGCTGGGGGAATTCCTCATCGGAGAACAGGTGCGTGTGCATGTCGATGAGCCCGGGCAAAAGGTACTTGCCGCGGCCGTCGATCTGCAGCGCTCCCGCCGGCACCTTGACCTTGCCGGCGTCGCCGATCTCGGCGATGCGTCCGGCGCGCACCACGACCGTCTGGTTCTTCAGCACGCGCTCGCGATCCATGGGGATTACGTTGACGTTCACAAATGCGGTCGGCGCATCCGTGGCGCTCGGGCCGGCGGGCCGGCCCTGGGCCGCGCTGCCGGTGGCGCGCCCCGCGAGCGCGACAAAGAGCAGCATCGTCAGCAACCACCGATTGTCTGCGCGCAGGCGCATGCGGCGGACCCGGGGTTCGGCGCTTCCATCTCTGTGGATCATCATCATGAAATCGTCCCTGGTGGTAAGTGAACGGACCCAAGTGGGCAAGGTGTAATATGGATGCCGGAGGTCTTACCATGAAACGTCTTACGCTCAGCAAGTTGCTTACTCAGGCGGTGAATGCGGTGCTGCTATCACCGCTTATCGTGGCCGCCAGCTGTGGTGGCGGCAGCGCGGTCGATGTCACGGCGTTCGAGGCGCCGCTCTGTAGCGGCTTTACGCTGGCGCTTGGGGGCCTGAAGCCGACCAAGGAGGTCGATTACATCGAGCTGCGCCATGTCGCCATCGATGCCGGCAGCGCCACCGGGACGGTCACTTCAATCGGTACCAAGTGCGAGAGCGCGACCAACCCTTCGGCCTGCGATGCCGCAGTGACCAATCCGACGATTCCGAGCGGGGAGACCGGGATCTACAGCGTCTGCTCGCAGATCTGCACTCACGGGGCGCTCATTACCACGCGCGCCGATGAGGTGAAGGTCATCGCCTCCAAGGCGGCGCTCGATGCGTTCCTCGCTCCCTACGACACCACCCAGGAGGCGGTGCTCGCGGCGCTGACTACCGGGCAGTCGGTCAGCTGCACCGATAAGAGTCAAGGGGCGGTGCGCCAGGTGCCCGGCGGCTATGAGGTAGTGACCGTCTCCGGCTCGGGCTGCGGCACCGACGACTCGGTGGTCCAGCACCTGCTGTTCGTCTCGTCCAGCGGCGCGGTCAGCGAGCGCTCGAGCTACACGCTCAAGGCAGGGGAGCCGAACTGCGTTGCCGGTCGACGGCCCGCCGGACTCTGCCCGTCCGCTGCGAGACGTCGGCCCAGCGATGGACCGCTCGGTCGTCACTTCGCCAGCAGCACGCGCCTCGAAGCGGCTTCGGTGACGGCGTTTCGGATCCTCCGCAGCGAGCTCGCGGCGCACGGCGGGCCGGCTCGGCTGCAGCGGCTCGCCGCCCGCTCGGCGCGCGATGAGATCCGCCACACGCGCAGCATGAAGCGGCTGGCCGCGCGCTACGGCACAAGGACGCTGCCGCCGTCCGTGCAGCGGCGGCCCATCCGCACCCTGGAAGAAATCGTCTGCGAAAACGCCGCTGAAGGCTGCGTGCGAGAGACGCTCGGAGCCCTGGTCGCGCAGTGGCGGGCGCGGCGGGCGCAGGACCCGGCGATTGCGCGCGCGATGGCGCGGCTGGCCCGCGATGAAGCGCGCCACGCGGCGCT
>DAOMZC010000517.1:0-5182 GCA_035437965.1 Pseudomonadota bacterium | reverse complement strand
CCCGCTGCGGATCGTTTGGTGGTCAGCTTCTCTCGGTGGGTGCGTTATGCGTGATGATGTGCCGGAACAGGTAGCTCTGCTCGATCCCGTCGGCCGCGTCGGAGCTCGGGCTGGTCAGGCCGACCTGCGAGAGGCTGGCGAGGTGGGGCGTGAGGTGGCCGCGGACGGCCTCGATGGGGAAGATGTCGTTGACGACCAGGGCGCTGAACGAGCGGCCGACGACGCTCGCGACCTTCAGCGCCAGCTGCTCGGTCGGGGCGAGCCGGTCGATGCGCTGGGTCACTACGCCGTCGAGCGTGCTTGGCAGCGAGACGCCCACGGTCAGATCGACGCCCGGCCGCAGGGAGGCGTGCCCATCGACCACCACGAGCGCGCCGGCGTCGCGGAGGGCCAGGGTCAGCTCTTCGGTGAAAAAGGGGTTGCCTTCGGTGCGGCCGGTGATGAGGTCGACGACCTCGTCGGCGACGGAGTCGGCCCCGAGCTGGGCGCAGATCAGCGCCCGCGCGTGCTTGGGACCCAGCCCTTCGAGGCGGAGCACCTTGGTCCGCTTGTCCCGAACGAGCTCCAGCTGCTCGGCCGACTGGTGGGCTTCGGCGACCGGGCGGGTGGCGAGGACCAGGAGCAGCGGCGACACCGAGCGCGCCACCGCCGCTACCAGCGCCCACGAGGCCGAGTCCATCCAGTGGGTGTCCTCGATGGAGAGGAGCAGCGGAGCGCGCTCGGCGGCCGCCTGCAGCGCCGCCACGATCAGCGTACGGAGCGTCGCGGCGCGCCCCTCCCCTTCGAGGCTCTGGGTCAGGTCGGCGTCGGCGTAACCAACCGGCAGGATGGTCTCGAGCAGCGGGATCCACGACAGTAGATCGGGCCGCGACTGCAGCAGGCGCCGAGCCACCGCGGCGCGCGCTTCGGGGCCGCTGCCCTCTTCGCCCGAAAGGAGCATGGACAGAAGGCCGCGCCACGCCAGGTGGGCAGTGTTCTTCTCAATCGCATCGGCCGTGCCGTGCAGGCCGCGGATGCGCTCCCGGCGGCGGCCCATCGCCCGCAGCTCCTCGAGCAGGCGGGACTTGCCGAGCCCCGCATCCGCCTCGATGACAAAGACGGAAGAGACGCCGTTTTCCAGATCATCAAGCGCCGCCGCCAGGGTGTCCAGCTCGCCCTGCCGGCCGACCAGCGACTTGGCGCGCGCGGCGCGGTTGGCTACCCGCAGGCTCGGCCGGAACACCGGCACCGGCTCGCTCTTGCCCTTGAGCTTGAGCTTGGGCAGCTCCTGAAAATCGAAATGGTCCTTGGCTCCCTCGCGCGTCGCGGCATCGCAGAGGATATTGCCGCCGCTTGCCACCATCAATCGGGCGGCCAGGTTCACGATGTCTCCCATCATCGTGTACTCCCGGCGGAGCTCACTGCCGATGACGCCGCAGAACGCGCGCCCGGTGGCGACTCCGATCGCGCAAGAGGAGCCGAACTCGAGCAGCAGATCTCTCATATCGAGCGCCAGGACCACGCCGCGCCGCGGATCGTCCTCGTGGGCCAGCGGCGGCATGCCCAGCACCGCGACGAGCGACCGTCCCTTGTCGTCAGCGCTGACCTTGTTGACGCTGCCTTCGACGCGATAGACAAGCCGCTGCAGCCGCGTCACCAGCTCCTGCGTGCGCGCCAGATCGAGCTCGCTCATCTGGCCCGGCAGGGCGGCGAAGATCACCGTAATCTTGCGCAGCTCGGCCAGCCACTCGCCCTGCCCTTCGCGCAGGCGGTTGCGGATCGCTCCCGGCAAAAAGGCCGAGGCGCCGGCAGCAGCAGCGTCGCTGAGCACCAGCGGCGGCCGGGAGCGCCAGGCCGGGAGCACCTCGACTGCCGCCATGCCGTCGAGCCGTACAATCCCGCCGCCAAGCTCCTGCCCCTGACAGCTCGGGGCCACCAGGTTCCAGGCAGAGGGGGCGAGCACCACCGCCCCCGGCTCGCAGCGCTCCGCCGCCCGGCCGGCGTCCGAGAGGGGCGCGCCGAAGACCACCAGCTCCCAGCGCCCCCAGACGCCGCCGAGGTAGGCGCACTCCAGCTCGCCCGCCGAGACGGCAATCTTGATCGAGAGCGCGACTCCCTCCTTACTCTGATGTCCGCCGAGCGCGCGCTTGGCGGCGAGGCCGCAGGCGGCGGCGCGCAGGACGGCTCGCCGCCGGGCGTCGGCGCCGTCCGCGGGCTCCTCGGTGAAGCACACAAGGAGCGCGTCGCCGGCAAACTTCAGCACGTCACCGCCGTACGCCGCCAGCACCTCGATGAGCGCGCCGAAATAAGCGTTGAGGGTGCGCGTAAGCACCTCGACCCCGGCCGGCCCGCGGGCCGCCAGGCGCTCGGTCAGCGCCGTGAACCCGGACACGTCGGCAAACAGGACGGCGCCCGGCACCGACTCGCGGTGGGCCTCGGTCAGGCTCCCGCCGGCCTTGCTCACCAGGCGCTGTACCACCGCCGGCACAAAGCTCGACAAGATCGCCTGGTCGATGCGGTCCGGCGCAGGGTGGTCGGTCGGAGACTTCGGCACGCTTGATCATAACATGGCGCCGCGCGCTTCTGCCTTTTCCCCACCCCGCTTCCCGTGTCCCGCAGCCCGGACCCTCCCAAGCGCGACAGAGAGTCTGCCGGGCGCGGAACACAGGAGCCCAGGAGCTCGACGAGATTACATCATCCTTGATGAGAGGACGCGCCGCTAAAGTACATAGTCAGCTTCGGAGTATCAGCAACCGCTGGGAGTGCGGAAAGGACCGGGACTGATTGCGAACCCAGCATCGGCACCGATGCAGGTGATCAGCGACCGCAGCACTTCTTGTACTTTGCACCGCTGCCGCAAGGACAAGACTGGTTGCGGCCGATCTTGGGCTGAGCTCGGACTACGGGGAGCTGGGCCGGCTGCCAGTGCCCAGGCGCGTTGCAGAACTGACAGTGTGGGTCATGTTCACCGTTCAAGAGGAAGTCGCCTTCGGCCTGATCTTCTTCGTCAAGCAGCAGCGCGTCTGCCTCTTCATCAATTTCTCTCGCCGCATCCAGCTTGCCGCGATCGAGCAGTATGTCGGCCAGCGTGTACAGGGCGTAGCGGAGATCGCCAATGTCCCCTTTACCACGGGCTACATCTACATAGCGGCGGGCATGGCGTTCCGCTGCCGCCAGGTCGCCGCACTCTTGATAGATGTCGGCTGCTGCTTCCAGGGCCTCAGGACTGTCGGGCTCGCGGACAAGCCGCGCCTGCGCCGCCGCCTTGGCGGCCTCCGGCTGCCCGCCGCAGAGCAGCAGCCGCGCCTTGCTGCCCAGCTGCTCGGCCGGCAGCTCGGGACGGAGCTCGTCCCAGGCGTCAAATAGCGCCACGGCAGTCTGGAGATGTCCGCGCTGCGCCGCCTCAAACACACAGTCCGTAATCCAGTCCGTCAGCCCATAATCGCAATAGGCTTCCAGGGCAGCCAGCTGTCCCGGTCGTCGAAGGAGTGCACTCTGGATTCGCTGCACGAGGCCCAGCTCGGCCTGCAGCTCCGCCTCGGACCACAGACCCGCAACGTCGCCCTCGCTCGCGCCGCTGATGGGGTCCCTCGTCCACGTCTCGCGCTCGCGTTGCCGGGCCTCATGGCGTCCGCAGGCTGCGGCGGCTTCCTCGGCCAGCGGCAGAAGCTCCGCGGTGAGAGCTCGCGCCAGCTCTGCAGACTCATCATTCCCTTGTCTGGTTACGACTGCGGCATGCGTGGAGGAGTGAGACATGCAGCTAGGTTTGCGCACACCCACAGGTGGTGCAAGCAGAAATTGTTGCTGGGTTCGTTACTAAGTACAGCGACTGTCCGCGTCGCTTCACTGCACCGCTCGAAGTAGGTACGACCGGGCTCTGTCCCAGTGAGCTGGCGCGTGTTCCGCTGCGGCAGCCGGATTCCGCGGCGAGCTTCCCACTACTGTCGACGGAGAGTCTGCTCACTGCGGAACGATGGGGACAGCGTCGCCGACAGGGGCGGCATCCTCCTTGATAATGTGCGGCTGCTCTTTGATGCAGGCGATGACCGCCTCGTGCAGCTCGCGCAGCTTGCTCGGCTTGAGGGCGGGGTTGATGTTCAGGTTCAGGCCGATGCGGATGCGGTCGCGCGCTGCGAGGGTCTCGATGTTGAGCTCTGCGAGCTTGCCGTTGGGAATGCTCACCAGGCTCCGGTCGGCGGTGCGGATGCGGGTGCTGCGAATTCCGATCTGCTCGACGTCGCCCTGCACGTCGCCGATCTTGACCTGATCACCGACGCGCATCGGCTGATCCAGGCTCAGCGTCATGCCGCCGATCAAGTGCTCCAGCGAGTTCTTGGCCGCCAGCGCCACCGCCAGTCCGCCGAGCCCCAGGCTCGCCAGCACCGCCGTCACCGAGTAGCCGAGCTCCTGCAGGCTCCACAGGATCGCCACCGCCCACAGCCCGACCTCGATGAGCCGGTTGAGCAGCGGCGCCATCCCGAACAGCGCCGGCCGCGCCAGCAGCCACGGCGACTGCCGCGCCCGACCGGCCAGCACGTCGGCGGCGCGCCAGATCACCGCCATCACGCCCAGGATCAGAACGACGTTGCACAGGCCGCGCACCGTCTGCTCGGCCGTCGCCGTGATGAACAGCGATAGCAGCAGGATGCGCAGCGCCAGCGCCGCTCCCAGCAGCCGCAGCGGCCCGGTCTGCCGCTCCAGCACCGCCTTGAACAGCTCGCGCTGCCCGAGCAGCATGTACCCGGCGATGCGCATCGCCATCGAGAAGACCATCCCGAACACCGCGCTCAAGGCGAGCAGCAGCGGCAGCGCCAGCCACTGCCAGTACAGGAGCCCGCCGGGGCCGGTGATGAGCAGCGACTCGGGCATGTGATCGAGCAGCCAGTGATCGGGCAGCCGCTCGTACCACGACTGGATGCGCTCCACCGTCTTTTGCGAGAAGACCCAGTGGGTGCCCGGGACCCGCTTGCGGAACAGCCGCACCGGCTCGGAGCCGAGCGGCATGTCGATGCGCCCGATCTCGTCCTGATCGGCCAGTCCGTCGTCCTTGTTGCCGTTGGGCGAGTCCGAGATCTTGGCCAGGCGCTCGGGGTCGAACGGCAGCCGGCGATCGATCACCGCTTGCAGCTTGCGCGCCAGTTGCGCCATCTCGTCGACGTCCTGCGAGGTCTGCCACAGCTCGTCGGCCGCCTGGTTCAGGTTG
>DAOMZC010000516.1:0-5202 GCA_035437965.1 Pseudomonadota bacterium | reverse complement strand
CCCCTGCCTCTCCCTAAGACGGGATGGGACGAGACAAAAAATTTCGTTGTGATGCGTTTTCATGCCGATACTCTAAAACTGGAATGTGCAGGAACTCGAATGAATTCAACGGGTCGCGCTCCATCGCGAAATTCTGCCCGCTTTCAACTTCCCCCGCGTCCACCATTTTCCTGCCAGGCTCGTTTCAATTAACCTGTACTAAAGTTTTCATGCACTGGTTCTCTCCATCCGTGCTCGCGCAGCCACTGCGCATCGGGCGCCTCGGGCAGCGCGTTCAGATCGTAGCCGGCGCAGAACGCCTCCCCGGCGCCGGTCAGCACCGCCGCCCGCGCCCCCGCCGCCGCCGCCCGGGTGAGCGCGGCGGTCAGCTCCTCGCACATCGCCAGCGACAGGGCGTTGCGCTTGGCCGGGCTGTTGAGGGTTAATAGGACTACCTTGCCCGAAATGTCGCCCGACACTGCGGCTGCCTCTGCCGGGCCGGCGGCGCCGCTCCCCCCTAATAACGGTAACGGTTGCACAAGTACGTAAGGGGTGGTCATCGCAGCGGTCTCCAAGTCTTGCGGCGGCTCTTGCGCGCAGCGGCGTAAAGTAATCTACCAGCAGCCTGGCAGGCCGCGGCTCCGCCCAGGCAATTAGCTGGCCAATTAGGTGGCCTAGCCGACCTGGCACCTCCCTAACCCCTCGCTGTAAGCCCGTTTAATAGCTGCCCGCAGGCTGGCCGCCGGCAAGGAAACGGTCGCGCACAGCGGGCGCGATCTGCGGTATGATGGCGGGCAGTGACCACAGAAGATCTCCGCTCCGTCAGAGTCATGTGCTGCCTGCTGGCCGCGGCGGCTGTGCTGCTGTGCGCTCGAACCGGGCGCGCGGATTTTTTTGACTCCTCTCCGGGCAAGCTGGCGCGCGGCCATGCCTATATCGACGGGCCGCAGAACTGCAGCAAGTGCCACCTCCCCAGCAAGCGCGAGCTCGACGACAAGAAGTGCCTGGACTGCCACACCGCGATCGAGCAGCGGATCGCCCAGAAAAAGGGCGTCCACGCCTCCCCCAAGGCCGCCGGCCGCCCCTGTGAGCTGTGTCACAAAGAGCACAAAGGCGAGAGCGCCGACATCTTTGGCTGGACGACGTTCGGCGGCCAGCAGAAGTTCGCCCACGACATCACCGGCTTCGCCCTCACCGGGCGCCACTCGGTCGTCGACTGCAAGGACTGCCACAAGCAGAAGACCCCCACCGGCCGCCCGAGCTTCCTCCTGGCCCCCACCAACTGCCAGGGCTGCCACCGGTCTCCACATGGCGAGCTGCACGATGCCCTCGCCGGCTGCGAGCGCTGCCACGACGCCAAGAGCTGGCGGCCGCTGGAGCCGATGAAGTTCGATCACAACCGCGACTCGCGCTTCCCGCTAGAGTCCAAGCACATCGGCGTCCCCTGCAACAGCTGCCACCCCAAGTCGATGTTTCGCCTGGCCAACTGGACCTCCGACTGCACGCCCTGCCACAAGAACGTGCACGGCGAGTCGCTATTCGGCCAGAAGCGCTGCATCAGCTGCCACAGCGCCAAGGTCGCCTGGCAGGCGATCGACTTCGATCACAACCACAAGACCCGCTTCGCCCTGGAGGGTCCGCACAAAAAGCCGTGCGCGACCTGCCACGCCCCGACCGCCAAGACCTCGCCGGGCCGCAACTGCGAGTCGTGCCACAAGGACGTGCACAACGGCCGCTTCAGCAAGGTCGGCGACTGCGCGTCCTGCCACTTTGCGACCGACTGGGGCCCCGAGCTCAAGTTCGATCACAACCGCCAGACCCGCTTCCCGCTGTCCGGCAAGCACGAGGTGATCGAGTGCCGCGCCTGCCACCGCGGCAAGGGCCCGTCCGACTACGAGAACTTCGAGAAGCTGGTCACCGTCGTCGCCGCCAAGGGCAAGGGCCGCGACAAGGACAAGGCGATCCGCACCGACTGCCTGGGCTGCCACCGCCACAAGGACGTGCACAAGCGGCAGTTCACCAGCGATCAGTGCCTGGACTGCCACGCCAAGCCCGGTGAGATGAAGCAGTCCACCGACTCGAAGTCGCAGGCGGCGCGGGTGCGCATCGGCCACGGGCCGGGTAAGCCCTTCCAGCTGGTCGACGGGCACAAGAACGTCCCCTGCGTCAAGTGCCACAAGAACGACAACTACCGTGACACTCGCACCCTGTGTGCCGCTTGCCACGAGGACCGGCTGCACAAGGGCTCGCTCGGCAAGGACACCTGCAACAACTGCCACGAGGGCGGCAAGTGGACGGCGCTCAAGTTCGACCACGACCGGACCAACTACCCGCTCGAGGGCCGCCACAAGGACACCAAGTGCGAGAGCTGCCACCCGTCGCGGCGCTACAAGCCGACGCCGTCGACGTGCTCCGACTCGCAGTGTCACCTGAAGGACGACTCGCACGAGCGCAGCCTGGGGCTCAAGTGCCAGAACTGCCACAGCCCGACCGGCGAGACGCGCTTTGATCACAACGATCCCAAGGTGCCCGAGCGCTGGAAGCTCGAGGGCAAGCACCAGGCGGTGCGCTGCCAGGGCTGCCACCCGAGCCAGAAGTACAAGCCGGCGCCGACGATCTGTCAGGGCTGCCACGCCGATCCCGACGCCCACCGCGGCGAGCTCGGGATCCGCTGCGCCGGCTGCCACGAGCCCGAGGGGTGGAAGAAGATCCACACCGGCCACAACATCTTCCCGACGCCGTTTGGCGGCGCGCACGATCGCGTCCGCTGCTCGGAGTGCCACACCCAGGGGCGGCTCCTGCAGGGCATGGCGCAGCAGTGCATGGTCTGCCACCAGCGCGACGACATCCACCAGAACTCGCTCGGGCCGCGGTGCAGCGACTGCCACACCCAGCAGAGCTTCATCGCCGCGCGCTTCAACCACGATCGGGTCGGCTGCACGCTCACCGGCATCCACCGCGTGCTGCCGTGCGTGGACTGCCACAAGGGCGGCAACTACGCCGGCCTGTCGGCGGCCTGCATCGCCTGCCACCGCGACGACGCGGTGCGGGTCGCGGCGCTGCAGGCGGGCGGGGTCCGGCACGACGCGCTGACCTCGTGCGGGAGCTGCCATAACGCGACCTCGTTCCGTCCGCCGCGGGCCGGTGGCACGGACTCGGTGTGCCGATGAAGGGGCGGCTCCTCACGCTGGCGGCGACGGCGCTGACCGCGCTGGCCGTGGCGGCGCCCGGGGAGGCGCGCGCCGACTCGGTGTTCACCGGCCGCATCTCGCTCACCGGCTTCTTCTACACCGAGAGCGACAGCATCGATCCCAACAACGAGCCCGAGCGCAAGCGCGCCACCACCGCCAACCTCGCCTTCGGCGATCTGCGCCTGACCCTGAACGCCCTGCGCGCCGCCAAGGGGCGCCTGGACTTCCGCCTCGACGCCCGGGTGCGCGGCACCGGCGACTTCGACTTCGAGCGCAAGTTCACCACCGACCCGGATGCCGGCGCCAAGCTGTCCGCCAACTCGGGCCTGTCGCTCGGCTACAGCGCCCGCGGCTACCTGGGCGGCCGCGAGTACGACCTGCGCGAGCTTTACCTGCTCATCCGCGCCACCGACAAGTTCCACCTGCAGCTGGGGCGGATGTTCGTCACCGAGGCCGACAACCTCAAGCTCGACGGCCTGCGCTTCATCAAGATCTTCGGCCCGCACTGGGACGGGACGCTGTTTGCCGGCCTGTACTCCAACCCCTACTCGCGGTCGGTGCTGACCGACTACGTGCCGCCGTGCGGGCAGGGCGTCGCCGGCAGCAGCACCGGCCTTGCCACCGGCCCCTGCGAGGAAAACGGCTTCCAGTTCGGCGTCGCCGCCGGCCTCGGGACGCGCTACGCCTACGACACCCTGTGGGGCAACATCGGCGTCACCGGCTCGTTCTTCTTCGGGCCGGGCGACGGCGGTCGGGTCGCGCAGAACCCGGCGGCGACGATCCCGACGAACCTGCCCGACCCGGTGGTCCCGAACCTCCTGCCGGGCGACACCACCACCCTGGATCAGCCGCGCATCTTCGTCAGCTGGCTGAACTCGTGGCGGCCGGCCGAGCGCGTCGATCTGCTGTCCGATGTGGTCATCGATGTGTACGGCTCGGCCGGGGTGCAGCCGACTCGCGCCCTGGTGCTCGGGACCTTCCGCCTGGTGAAGAACGACCGGCTGACGCTGCGCCTCAGCTACTCGCACATGTCGTCGCTGGCGATAAACCTGTACCTCAACCGCCTGGTCTACAACCGGCAGAGCGGCACCACCCTGCTCGCCCAGGGCATAAGCGCCGTCGAGAACAACCTGACCATCCTGCGCACCGGCCGCGACGAGGGGCGGATCACGCTCGACTCCCGCTTCTACCGGCGCCTGGGGGCGTTCATCGAGGGGCGCCTGCGCTCGCGCTTCCTCATCAACGGCGAGAGCAACCCCACCGTCTACGGCGACCGCGCGGTCTACGGCAACAACACCCAGAACCTGGCCTACGACGTCTCGGGCGGCCTGCGCGACAGCGGCTCGCTCAAGGGCATCCGCTTCGGCCTTACCTACAGCGGCATCTTCGACTTCCGCGCCAACAACCACGTCATCAACTTCGACATCGGCCGCGACTTCGCCGACGACCGCTTCGGCTTCACCATCAGCTACGTGCTGGCGCTGACCAGCGACAAGGTGCCGGCGGGCGGCTCGGCCGGCTCGTGCATCGCCACCGATCCGTTCTCGTCCTGCTACGGCGCGCGCAGCGGCGCGACCCACGAGGTCGGGGTGCAGCTGACGGCGAGCCCGGTGCGCTCGCTGTTCTTCCTGCTGGACTACCGCTTCATCGCGCTCCTCACCGATCCGCAGAACCTGAGCATCGGCCTTACGACCTACCCGCCGACCCTGAGCCACGCGATCCTGTTCCGGACCGAGTACCGCTGGTAAATGGTAAAGACGCGCCGGGCCGCTCGTCGCTCGCTGCGCGCGGGCATGGTACGGTAGGCCGATGCAGTGCCCGCGCTGTAGCGCTCCCCTGCGGCCGACTGTGGAGCAGACGGACAGCGGCAGAATCGAGCTCGACTACTGCCCGCTGTGCCGCGGCGTCTTCTTCGATCAGGGCGAGCCGGAGGTGGTGCTGCACGTGGAGGGCACTGAGGCGTTCGCCGCGCAGTCGCTGCTCCTCGGCGAGCCGCCGCCGGCCGCGACCTCGCCGCCGCCTCTGCGCTGCC
>DAOMZC010000515.1:0-5206 GCA_035437965.1 Pseudomonadota bacterium | reverse complement strand
TCGGGCTGAACGTGCAGGCCCCGCGGTCTCGTCGCTGCGGCAGGTATGAAGATGGGCTGCGGACCTTTTGCGGATGGGCTGCGAGTGTCCTTGGCTGCGGGTACTGAGGTGTGTACAAACAGCTGCTTTTTGCTCTAAATTATCTATTTATGATGCACACAGAAATGGCCGCCCGGGTCTGTCTGCGTCAGGCTACCCGGGAGCATCGCGAGCAACTGCAGGCGCTGCCCTTCTTCAGGTCTCTCGCCGCGGGGACGATGGACGCGACGAGTTACCTCGACTTCCTGAAGGTACTGGAGGCCGTCCACGAGGCGGTGGACGAGGCGGCCAGGCGGCTCCTTTTACATTCTGCGGCCGCGCTCTGGGATGAACCCTCGAGTCGCCGCGCGGCCTTGGCGGCGGACATCGCCTGCCTTGAGGCCAAGGGGACAAGACAGAGGTCGGTGAACGCGCAGGTGTATGCCCTGGCGCTGGGCGAGGAGGTGATGGCCCTTGCCGAGGCGGGTGATACGATGGCGCTGCTTGGCGCCCTCTACGTTCTGCGCGGCTTTGCCCTGGGGGCTCCGGTCTTGCGGGCCCAGCTCGAGCGAAGCGGCCCGCGGGGACTCGACCTGCCCACCGGGGCGCTGTCCGTCAACGCCGACGAGGCTCACGCCGATTGGGAGCGCTTCGGCGAGGCGCTCGATGCCGCCGTGGGTCGCTCTGCGGACATCGAGCGGGCGGTGCACGGTGCCCAGATGCTCTCCGATAGGCTGCAGCGCGCTCTCGCCGCGGTCTCGCCGCAGCCAGACACCCTGCGGGTGACGGCGGCGGCGCTCAACCCGGAGGCCGGGAACCACTCCATCGGGCGCGATCCACTGGAGCTGAAGGCCGCGCTGAAGGCGGGAAGGATTTCGTGGCAGCGCTTCCCTTACTACAAGTGGCGCTTCGGCGCCCGGGGTCGTCGCTTCACCAGGACCGACAGCGCGTGGCTCGTCACCTTGTCGCAATACGACAGCGCAGTGATGAAGCAGCAGATTGACTGGCTCGGAATGCTGCTCTCCTCCCGCGGCATGCCGCAGTGGCTGCTGGAGCAACACCTCGAGACCCTTGTTGCCGAGCTGCACCGGGAGCTTCCCGACCGGCTGGGGCGCTACGACGGGCTCCGCTCTGCCGCGCAGCACCTTCGCGAGGGGCGCTGTTCGCAGATCAGCGAGGCCCGCTTCACGCAGCTCTGGAGCGCCTTCGATGCCACCGTGGGCGAGCCCTGGCGCGCACGCCTCCCCGAAGCCGGTGCGCTCCTGGTCGCGGCGGTAGCGGATCGCAAGGCCGGCATCAGGCAGGCCGTCTCCTCCCTGGAGAGCTGGATGACCGATCCCACCCGCTTCCCGCGGTCGTGGATCGAAGCGGCTCGCGCCACTTTACGGGACGCGACCGCCCAATAGGACCAGACAGGCCGCAGCGCAGAGGACTCCGGCCCGCGCCAAGCGCTTGAAAGGTGCACATATTTTCGCCCCGATCGTGGGGCCGATTGGGGAACTCTGGCACGCATTTCGCTTAGGTATTTCGGCATGCGCGTCCGCCATTCACGGCGGACAAAAATTGTCCCCTAACCTAAGGAGAGTAAAATGCGCAAGCTAACCTCTATTGTCGGCATGGGGCTCCTCACCTGGGCGATGACTGCGATGGGAGGCTGCGGGCAAGACGCGGCCCTGGACTTCTCCTCACTGCCGCTGGCTAACGAAGCGGACGAGACGGATCCCGCCCGAACCTTCAGCTGGGTGCGTCCCGAGCCCGGGCAGATCAACTGCGTCCGTGCTCCCTGCCCCAACGCCTTTCTCCAAGACGTCAACCTGGGCGATACGCAGATGTCGTACGGCTACGACTGGCGTGCGCTCCGGCTCACCCATGAAGAGCAGGCGGCCCTGGAGACCGCTGCGGCCAAGCTGCTGCTGTACGGCAAGTACGCCAGCATCCAGACGAGCGGCGAGACTGTCCAGGTCTATCAGGTCACGCGGGCCAACCCGCGGGTCAGCGAGCAGAGTACTGACCGCCCGGACGTCGACCGCTATTACATGGTCCGGATAGATCCGGCCTGCCAGCAGCCGCCCTGCGGCTACACCGCCGTGCTCATGAACCTGGCGCAGACCGAGCAGTGGAGCGACATCGATCTGAGCCGGCTCGGGCTGCCCGACGGTGCCCAGCAGGTCCTGCGCGGCGAGCTGCAGCAGGGCAAGGCCTACCTTAGCGTCCAGAACCAGGACGATTCCAAGGTAGTGGCGACGCAAGCCTTCCGGCCGCACACCGCTCCTCCGCTTCCCAACAACTAACCTGGCACCGCTGAGCGTGCGCCAACGCACAGTGAGCCAAAATCGGGCAGGCGCAGTCTCCCAAGTGACTGTCCTTAAAGCTGGTAGGACTGGGCCGGCACCCAAGCGCGCAGTAGCTCACAAGCCCTGGCCTTGGGTGTCGGAACTACGATCACAGCCGCCAGACCCAGACCTTTCTTTGCACCGTCCGCTCGTTATACAAAGCGGACGTGCAACGCCAATCTGTCTGGAAGAATCTGCGCGCTCGTATCCGCCGCTCCGGGGCCTGGGGCCGGTGGCTCCTCTTGGCCGCCGTGGTGTGGGCGAGTCTCGCCCGACCGACGGCAGCGAATCCGCCACCGGTCGAGCATTTCTTTGACTCGACACGCCTCTTATTGGCGCCCGCGGAGTACGCGCGTAACCGGGCCGCTCTGGCTGGCGCGCTCGCGGCCGCGGGGGGTGGAATCTTCGTCGCCCCGAGCCGCGCCGGCTTGTCGGACGGCACCACGTTCCGCCAGCTCGACGACTTCTTGTACTTCACGGGGCTCGAGCTGCCGGACTCGGTGCTGGCCGTCGAGGCGCCGGCCGGGCGCACCACGCTGTTCGTGCCGCGGCGCGATCCGCGGTTCGAGAGTCCCACCCGGCCCAATGACTTTCCAGGCCGACCGCTGGCCGATGATCCAGCGCTCGCGGGGACGTCCGGGGTCGATGCGGTGCGCCCGATCGAGGAGCTCGGTCCCTGGCTGCAGACGCAGGCGCAGCGGCCGAGCGGTCTCGCGCTGTGGATAAACCCGGGGCGGCCCAGTGAAGCGGGGCAACCGGGCGGAATCAGTCCAAGCCCATCGGGCCCCGTACTCCCTCCCGATCCCCTGCGCGACTTCGCCGCGTACCTGCGCAAGACCGCGCCGACGGCACGGCTGGTCAATGCCTTTGCCGCGGTGGCGCGCCTGCGCATGGTCAAGTCACCGGCCGAGATCGCGATTCTCCGTCGCGCCGCGCGCCTGACCGCGCAGGCCATCCGTCACGCCGCGAGCCACGGCCTCGTCCATGCGGGCACGAGCGAGCGCGACCTCGAGGCGGAGTTCGAGGCCGCCTGCAAGCACGGCGGGGCGCAGCGGCTGGCCTTCTCGTCCATCATCAAGTCCGGACCCAACTCCCTCTGGCCCTGGCGTATCCTGGGGGCCGAGTACGACCGTCGCAACCGCCGCCTGACGGACGGCGAGCTGGTCATCTTCGATGTCGGCTGCGAGCTCGATTACTACGCGAGCGATGTGGGGCGCACCGTCCCGGTGTCGGGTCGCTTCTCGGCCGAGCAGCGGCGCCTGCTGGCGATGGAGGTGGCGGTGGCCGATGCCATCATCGCGGCGGTCCGGCCGGGCATCACCTTGAGCGAGCTCGGTGCCGTGGCCCGCGCCCACATTCCCGCGGCCGAGCGGCCCTACATGCAGGTAGCCGGCCATTTCGGACATCACCTCGGGCTTTCGGCCGGTGATCCCTCGCTCGCCGATGTGCCGCTCGCGCCCGGCATGGTGCTCACGGTCGAGCCCTGGTACTACAATCATGATCGCAGCATCGCCGTGTTCACCGAGGACGTGGTCCTGGTAACCCAGCAGGGGGCCGAAGTTCTCACCGCGGAGCTGCCGCGCTCACCGGCAGAGCTCGAGCGCATGGTCGAGCGCACCGTCCCCGCCGCTCCGGGCCGCCGGCGCTGATAAGAGCCGCAACCGGTCAAGCGCCCTGCCCGACCGTTGACAGGTGCAGCGGCGCCTCATAGTCTCAAGCGCGATGACCTACGATGAAGGACAAGCGCTCACCCTGCGCTGGCTTGGCGACGCCGGGCTGGCTGCCTGCGCGCGCGTGCTGGACGTCGGCTGCGGTCCAGGCAACCTCGCGCGGCTCGTCTTGGAGCGCATCGGCGCGGGCGGGTCGCTCGTCGGCCTCGACCGCGACGTGACCTTCCTGGAACAGGCGCGCGCCCAACATCAGGGGCGTGACGCGACCTTCCTCCCGGCGGACCTCGCCGGCGAGCTGCCCCGCGATCTGGGTACCTTCGATGCGATCGTCGGCCGCCGCGTGCTCATGTATCTCCCCGACCCGGCGGCGACGCTGCGGCGGCTCTTGACTCACCTGCGACCTGGGGGAACTGTCTTCTTCCAGGAATTCATTCTCTTGGACAGCCCGACCCTCCTGCCGCTGCACGACCGGGTGCGCGGCTGGATGAAGACCATGCTAGAGGAAGAGCGCGCATCCTGGCAGTTTGGTCGCGAGCTCCCCCGGGTGTTCTCGGCGGCGGGCCTACCCCCGCCGGTGATGCGCGCAGAAGCGGACATGGCCTCGCCCGGCCAACCAGACAGCCTCGCCGACCGCGTCCGCTTCGTGCTGCCGCGGCTCATGCAGGCAGGAATCAACGCTGACGACATCGGCATCGACACGCTCGCCGCGCGGCTGCGGGCCGAGCGCGACGCTCGCGGTGAGCCTTGGCTCGGGGAGCTGGCCGTCGCGGCCTGGGTGAAGGCGTAGCCGGCGAAGCGCTATCGCTACGGAGTGGCGTTGAGGAACACCGAAGAGATATCCAGTCCCTGCGCGCTGACTGCCACGTCCAGCTTGCCGTCTCCGTTCACGTCGCCGATCGCGAGCGGCCCGCTGCCACGCTTGCTGATCTCTTTCTGTCCCGGGAAGAACACTCCGTCCCCGAATCCGACCAGCAGGACGACAGTGCTACTGAGCTCGCAGGACACCGCCAGGTCTTGTCTGCCGTCGAGATCGAAGTCCCCGGCGATCACCGTGCTGGGGTAGCTGCAGGCTTTGACGGAGGTGGCGGCGGCGAAGCTGCCCGGGGTGGTGGCCATAAGGACACTTACGCTGTTACCGTCGATATTCGCCACCGCCAAGTCGAGCTGACTATCGCCGTTGAGGTC